>JALREU010000150.1 GCA_023256705.1 Rickettsiales bacterium | reverse complement strand
GCTTGGAATTAATGCAAACTGATTGCATTTTATCTATTCAAGATATGGGGGCGGCTGGACTTACCTCATCTTCATTTGAAATGTCGGGTAAGGGTGGAACGGGTATTGAACTTAATCTTGAAAATGTTCCAATGCGTGAAAAAAATATGACTCCTTACGAGATAATGTTGTCAGAAAGTCAAGAAAGAATGTTGATGATTATTAAACCAGAAAAAACTGATTTTGCAAAGCAAATTTTTGATAAATGGGGACTTGATTTTGCGGTCATTGGAGTAGTTACTGATACTGGCAGAGTTGTGATTAAAATGAATGGAGAAATATATGCAGATATCCCGTCTTTACCGCTCTCGCAAAATTCTCCAGAATATGAAAGACCATATATTTAAGTATAATTTTAAAATTTTTTTTGTTTATTTTGCGGTAATATTTTTTCTTAATATTACCAATCTTAAAGCTGAAATTAAAATTACAAATTGGTCAGAAATATCAAAGATAAATAATAACGGTCGACAATCAGATTTCAAAATTACTATTCAAGTTGTTAACATTCCTGAAAATTCTGGAATTTCTTCTTTTATAATTTCCAGTTCAGCTCCAAGAAATTTTCAAGTTGAAGGGGTAAAAATTAATGGCGTTGAAGCAAAATATAACATTAAAGATGGGCAAACGATTGAATTTATTTTTGACAAAATTTTAACCAATAATCAAAGTGCTGAAATTCAATTTAGAGAAAAAGTTATTTATGAAAAAGTTAGTAAATATTTGAGGCAAGAACAAGTTTATATTCCAAATTTTGCCAATGGTGCAAAGGCTAAAGTTATTATCGATATTGGCGAAGATTTTGAATTAATTTCTTCACATCCGAATTTAAAACAATATAATAATTACATAATTTTTGATGGAGTTATTTCGCAAAATGGATATTTAGAAATGCTTAAATTAACTAATTCTGGAGGGGTTTGGGATGTTAGAATTAAAAGTAAAATTTTACTCAATAATTCCAAAGGAATTTTAGAAATTACTGTTCCATATTTATTTCGTGGAGGTGCACAAAAAGTTGAGAAACAATTTATCGGTGCAAATGTAATTCCAAAATCGCATTTAACCACCAAAGATAATGACATCATGACCTTTGAAACAAACCCAGAAATGAAGCAAATTGATATTTTTCATCAAGCAAATATTTACACTGGCAAAAAATATCGATTGGAAAATTTGCGATCACCGCAAAATTATCTAGAAATTTCTGAAAATGATAAAATTTTGTTAAAACCACTGCTTGAATTTGCTTTAAATAGTCCAGAAAATAAAGATTTGCCAGATTATGTAAAAATTCTAAAATTTGTGCATCAATATATCAAATATGATCTAAGTTTTTATGCAAAATTATTGAATGTTGAGCAAATAATTCAAAGTAAAGCGGGGGTTTGTAGCGAGTTTGCAACCTTGTTTAATGCAATGGCGAGATTGGCGCAAATTCCATCTTCGGTGGTTCATGGTTTTGCATTGGGTGAATATGATAAATTTGAAAGTCACGCTTGGAATATGATTTATATAAATAACAAATGGATTCATGTTGATCCAACTTGGAATTTAAGTAAAGGCATTGTTTCTTCTTCTCATATTTATCTTAAAGATAATCGCAAAGAAGATATTTTAATAAAATATCGAGGTCAAAATTCGGAAATTAACATCGATAAGGAATATATTATTAAAGAAATTAACAACTAAAAACCAAATGATAAATTATTTTTTTAGATTACAGAATTTTGATAAATTATTTAATATTTTTACCAAAATTTTGCCAATATTAATTATTTTTTTAACTATTATTGCAGGCTATAAAATTTATTATTCGCCCGATGATTATCAGCAATCTAATGCGGTTAAAATTATGTATATTCATGTTCCGTCGGCTTGGATGTCGCTTTTAATTTATAGTTTAATGGCAATATTTAATGTTAGTGCTTTTATTTGGAAAAATCGATTTTATTACTTAATCGCCCGAGGAATTGCCGAAGTTGGAGCGGTTTTTACGCTAATAACATTGGTTACAGGAGCGATTTGGGGTAAGCCGATTTGGGGAACTTGGTGGGCTTTTGACGCAAGACTTACATCGGTGTTATTGTTATTTTTTTTATATTTGGCTTATATTATTCTTTACGACAATATTGCCGACCGCCTCAAGGCGGAAAAAATATCGGCAATCATTGCTATTGTTGGCTTTGTAAATATTCCCTTGATTAAATTTTCAGTCGAATATTGGAACTCATTACATCAAAAAGCTAGTATTTTAAGAAGTGGGGGTGTGGCAATTCACTCGGCTTTTTTAACTCCGCTTTTGTTAACTTTTGCGATTTATTTTTTTATTTTTATTTTATTTTCTTTGATTAGAATAAAGACGATTTTGAATTTATATAAAATTAATTCTTTAACAATAAATAATTTTTCACAATGACCTACGTTGTTACCGATAATTGTGTTCGATGCAAATACACAGATTGCGTTAGTGTTTGCCCAGTTGATTGTTTTTACGAGGGTGAAAATATGTTAGTAATTGACCCAGATCAGTGCATTGATTGCGGAGTTTGTGTTCCAGAATGTCCTGCGGAAGCAATATCACCAGAGGCTCCTGACTTAGTGTAGTGGGTAGAAATTAATCGTGAATATGCCAAAAAATGGCCAAATATTGCCAAGAAAAAAGATGCATTACCCGAGGCCAAAGAAATGGATG
>JALREU010000014.1 GCA_023256705.1 Rickettsiales bacterium | reverse complement strand
GCATCTTATCAATAAAGATTATGTTCCGGGATATTTAATTTTAACAAATCAAAAAATTACCAATTTAGTTTCAAAATTTTTGCATTTTTTCTTTGTAAATTTTGCAAGATTACTTTCCTTTATTCCTTATGGAGGCAATCAAACCGCGGGATTTATGTATCGAAGCTATTTATTTATCGATATTGCAGTGAGTTTTTTCAACAGAGTAATTGTTTTTAACATTTACGAATTTGTACGAAAATTTTTATCGCGTTCAATTGAATATCGTTGCGACCTTCAAGCCAGCAAAGCCTTTGGTGGCAAAAATGTCGCCCTTGCGTTAACTTTACTTGGAGAGGATTCTTATTTTTCACTTTTTTCTACTCACCCTAAAACCAAATCTAGAATTAAATGGGTGGAAAATATAAAAATTTCCGACAAGGTTATCAGACCCTACTTTATTGATAGCTTGGCTAATTATTTAGCCTTTATGATTCTAATATTTTTTACCTTATTATTTGCCAAATTATCGAAATTCGATTTGCTAATTCGTGCAATTATTCGCAACCACGAAACAATTCACCGCAAGCTACATTTTTTATGGGATTTAATCACTAAAATTTATTGATATGCAAAAATTTGAAAATTTGGCGCAATTAGTTTTTTACATGAAAGATAATTTAAAAAACGCAAATTTTTTAAATTATAAATTCAATGAAAATTGGCAGAAAATTTCAGTCGAAGACTTTTGCAATCAAGTCTTTGCCTTAAGCCTTGCACTGAAAAAAATTGGAGTAAAAAAAGGTGATCGCATAGCCAATTATTCTTATCAAAATCCAAAATGGTTGATAGTTGATTTGGCATCAATCCTAGCTGGCGCCATTACTGTTCCAATCTTTAACAACATCAATGAAGATAATTTATTTTATGAAATTGAAGATGCGGATTGTAAATTTATTTTTACCGATAAGGTCGAAATTACTCAAAAAATTTGGCAGAAATTTCCAAATATAAAAATTATAGGCAATAACTTTAAAAGCGAAAATATTTTTGAATTAGACGAGCTAATCAAAAATGAAATTCCAAATTTATCGCAAAATTTGCAATCAATTCAAAATTTAGCCTCAGAAATATTGCCGACTGACATTGCCACAATCGTATATACATCAGGAAGCACCTCAAAGCCAAAAGGTGTTGAAATTCTTCACCAATCTTTGGTTTCGCAAATTCATGACTCGGATAATTTTTTCAAACTAAATCAATCGCAAATCGTATTGTCATATTTACCCTTAGCCCATATTTTTGAAAGAATGGTTATGATGTATTATCTAAGTATTGGCATGAATATTTATTTTGTTGATGACATCAAAAAACTCGGGGAATTTTTAAGAGAAGTTCGTCCAAATCTTATGACATCAGTGCCAAGAGCCCTAGAAAAAGTATATGCCAAAATTAATTCTTCAATTAACGATGCTAATTTTATAAAAAAATTAATTGGCAAAACCGCTTTAAAAAAGGCGCTAGTTAAAGAGCATGGCCAAAAAAATACCTTAATTGATAAGTTTTTTGATAAAATTATTTACAGCAAATTTCGTCAAGCATTGGGTGGAAAAATGGAAATGATTATTTGCGGAGGCAATGCCTTATCGGCTGAACTCGAGCGCTTTTATTGGAATATTGGCGTCAAAATTTATTGTGGCTATGGCATGACCGAATGCTCTCCAGTATTAGCAACTAACGCACCAAATCAACATAAATTTACCAGCGTTGGCAAAGCTTTTCGGGCAGTATCGCTTAAATTAGCAAGCGATGGCGAGCTTTTAGCCAAAGGAATTAATGTTATGAAGCAATATCACAATCAACCGCAAAAAACCGCCGAATGTTTTGAAGATGGCTGGTTTAAAACTGGTGATTTAGCCGAAATTGACGAGAATGGTTTTGTAAAAATAGTTGGACGAAAAAAAGAATTATTCAAAACCAGCAACGGCAAATTTGTCCACCCAGTTTTAATTGAACAAAAATTGGTTCAAGAATTAGGTTTTTTGATTGGTGCAATTGTGATTGCCGAAAATAGGAATTTTGTAAGCGCCCTTTTATTTATTGATTACGATTTAATAAATAATATCAAGAAAAAATTAAATTTTATTGGAAATAATGAAGATTTCACTAATTCTACTATTTTAAATAATTATTGCGAGAAAATTATAAATAATATTAATTTGAAATTTGACCAATGGGAACAAATTAAAAAATTTAAAGTAATTTCTCAGCAAATTTCTATAGAAAATGGCGAAATAACTCCATCTATGAAATTAAAAAGGAATATTTTGGAAAAAAGATTTGAAAATGAAATTAATAATTTTTACCTCTAAAAACTTAAGGTAAAAATTTTCTTCAAACGCTTAATAGCCTCATCGATTTCATCATAATTGCGAATCATCGAAAATCGAACAAAACCCTCGCCATTACTACCAAATGAGCTTCCCGGTGACATGGCAACTCCCGCTTCCAAAATCATTTTTTTACAAAATTCAAAGGAAGATAAGTGCGAAAATTGTTTTGGAATTTTTGTCCATATAAACATACTGGCTTTAGGCTTTTCAATGTGCCAACCCAATTCTTGATGAAATTTTTCGACAAAATAATTTCCTCTATCAAAATATAATTTTCTAAGACCAGCCAAATAATCATCACTTTTCTGGCTTAATGCACTTCCAGCTATCATTTGCAATGGAGTAAAAGATCCATAATCAAGGTAAGATTTGATTTTATACAAGGCGGTAATTAATTTTTCGCAACCAACCGCAAAACCCACCCTAGTTCCAGCCAGTGAATAGCTTTTAGAAACCGAAGAAAATTCGATGGCAATATCATCGGCCCCAGCAACTTCTAGGATTGAATGCGGTTTATCTTTTTCGTTAAAATACAGTTCGCAATAAGCGATGTCGGATATAATATAAATTTGATGCTTCTTGCAAAAATCCACAATTTCTTCATAAAAATTCAAATCAACAATTTCGGTAGTAGGGTTGCAAGGATATGAAATAATTACTGCCAATGGTTTTTTTTGCGCAGTTTCAACAAAATTTTTGAATTTTTCTAAAAAATCCTTTGGCTTAATGGCGTCAATATGAACGATTTTAGTATTGGCAATTACAAAAGCAAAAGTATGAATTGGATAAGATGGCGAAGGAACGCAAATGTAATTATCATCACCAGCAATTGCGGTTGCAAGCGAGGCAATACCCTCCTTGGCACCAATGGTCACAAGTGCTTGAGTGCGATAATCCAGATCCACTCCAAATCTTCTTTGATAATATTGGGTTAATGATTTTTTTAAAAAATCAATCCCGCCAGTTACCGAATAGCCATATAAATTGCCGTTAAGCGACAATTCAGATAATTCTTGCATTATATATTGAGGAGGCGAAGAATCGGGGTTGCCCATACCAAAATCGATGATATTCTTGCCATTTTCAATAGCCTGTTGTTTTAATTGATAAATCGAAGCAAAAATATAAGGAGGAAGTTTTTGACTTAAAAAATTGTTAATTTTTGACATTTTCTTTGGTTGCACTATTTAAAATTGGAGTAAGATTGGAAATTTTTTCAGTAGTTTGACTTGGCGAAATAAGATTTTTACTGGACAAAACCTTTGCTTTAATTTCTGGCGAAATTTTGCGAGAGCGATTCTCTAAATTCACCACCAAAGCTAAATAATGAGCCAAGTTTCTACTGCCAACTGCCACAATAATTCTGGAAATTTCTTGAGCTGGAAGCTCATCGATATCAATATTTCTAATATAAAAAATATTATTTGAAGACAAATTATTAGCATTGTTTGAAGAATTGCTATCGAAGCCTTCCATCGGTTTTTCAGGCTGATTATTTTCGGCATTTTTGGCATTAAAATTATCTTCAGAAATATCCGATTTTAAGTCTTTTTTATCCTGAAAAATTGAATTAAATATATTATTGATTTCTGACATTATAAAGTCCCTCGAGAAATTCTAAATAAACGGTTTAAAATTTTAATTAAGTTGTTAAAAAATTTAATTTCTTCCACCGATAAATTATATTCGCCTTCAGCAATATCATTTTCGGTTAATGGTTTAATTTTGCCAAAAGTTAAATCATCATCGGAAAATTTGGAAATGTGAAAAAATAACTCTTCAACTATGCGTTCAATTTCAGGGGTATAAGCTTTTAAAGCTTCGTCTTTTCGGGCAATTTCAATGATATTTTCAATCAATTTATTTTTGGTTGATGGACTATTTGATGGAATATTATTGGTTTCAAATTCAATAGTCATTTTACAAGTAATTTAATAACAATTGGCAAAAATCCTTGGGAAATATTTTTGAAGAATTAAGTCTATTTTTAACATATTTTTCAACCCTAGGCAAATAATTTAAATAATGTATTTTTTTATCTCGATTAGCTAATCTAGCAAAAATTCCTAAAATTTTTATATTTCTTTGCAAAGATAAAATTTCATAGTCTAGAATAATTTCTTCAACATTATTTTTAGAGTTTAAAATAAAATAATCAAATATTTTTTTAATATTCTCATCAGAAATATCCCTTCTGGCATCTTCAATTAAGGATACCAAATCATAGGCTCTTGAGCCAATTAATCCATCTTGGAAATCAAGCAAACCAACTGCATTCTTGCCTCTGGCTGAATTTAAAACCATTAAATTATCGGCATGATAATCACGAAGAACCAAAACTTGAGAAGATTTAGAAAGTTTATCAAACATATCAAACCAAGTTTTTTTGTAAAACTCTTTTTGCTCAAAAGAAATTTCGATATTTTTGTGAGGCAAATACCAATTAATTAGAAGCTCAACCTCGCGATATAAGACCGCTAAATTATATTTATGAACCTTTTCAAGATAAAGATTTGCGGTTTTTTCATGTAAATCAAGTAAAACATCGCAAGCATTTTGATAAATTTTCAACTCTTCATTTGGATTTTTTTGCAAAAATTTTGTAAAACTTTCATCGCCAAAATCTTCAAGCAAAATAAGCCCTAAGGCTAGATCCTTAGCAATTATTTTTGGAGCTGATAGGTCAAGTTTTATCAAAATTTCATCGATTAAAATAAAACTGCTACAATCTTCATATCCAACTGGAGCATACATCAAAATAT
Source organism: Rickettsiales bacterium (assembly GCA_023256705.1). GTDB lineage: Bacteria > Pseudomonadota > Alphaproteobacteria > Rickettsiales > UBA1997 > CAILUF01. The sequence continues at coordinate 13,430 of JALREU010000014.1, read as the reverse complement.
GCGTTCCTTGCTGATGATTAATGCGGTAATAAGACCGAAAAGATGCATCTCCAGCGATTTTATTTATCGAAAAATTTTTTAAATCAAGTTTTTGTAAAAATTCTGTAGCAATTTCGTAATTTAAATTCAACATATTAAAAATCTAATTTAGTATACCATTCAGGTGGGTTAATATTAGCTACTGTATCTTGCAAAACTTCCTTGAAAACTTTATGGGATTTAATTAAGCAATACCAGTCTTTAGCTGGCTGATAATGGTGCCAATTTATATCACCAAAATAATCCAAAACTGAAATATGCGAGGCCGCCGAAAAATCGGCAACAGAAATTTCATCTCCGGCTAAATATTTTCTACTTTCAAGTAAAAATTCAATATAGCTTAGATGTATGTTAAGATTTCGACGAGAAATTCTTAAAATATCGGAGTCGGGAGCTTTTTGATCAAGAGAGTAGCGATTGAAAAATCTTTCATTTAAAATATATTTGGTAACTTCATTGTAGAATTTTTCATCGAACCAATTTTGAAGCCTTCTGGCTTCTGCTTTTCTGGCAATATTATCGCCAATAAAATTTCGAGTATCTTGATGTTTTTCCTCAATATATTCAACAATAACCGAACTATAAGCAATCAAATTTGAACTGATATTGTCAAACAAAACTGGCACTGATCCAGCTGGGTTCATGGCAATAAATTCTTTTCTTCGCTCCCAGAAATTTTCTTGAATTAATTCAAAATCAACCTCCTTGGCGGTTAAATGCACGCGCACTTTACGAGAAAATGGACATAATGGATGATGATAAAGTCTATACATAATTTTTTGATTTATTTTTAATTCATTTTAACTATTATTTTAATATCGCAAATATTAATTTTAAAGAAATGAAAAAAATTATTTTAATTGATGGTTATGGTTTTGTTTTTCGGGCCTATCATTCTTTACCACCATTATCTAGATCAGATGGAACGCCAGTTGGAGCGGTTTACGGCTTCACCAATATGTTAATAAAGTTAATTGCCTCACTAGATTCTTCGCATTTAGCGGTGGTTTTAGATGCTGGCTCAAAAACTTTTCGCCACCAAATTTACGACAAATATAAAGCCAATCGTCCACCCTGCCCCGAAGATTTGATACCGCAATTTCCAATTATTCGTCAAGCGGTTGAAGCCTTAAATATTAAGGTTTTAGAGAAGTTTGGCTTTGAAGCCGATGATATCATTGCAACTCTATCAACTCAAGCTAAAACTCAAGATTTTGAAGTGGTAATTGTTTCTTCAGATAAAGATTTGATGCAATTGATTGACGATAAAATCAAAATGTATGACCCGTTTAAAAATAAAATGATTGATTTTCCAGAAGTTTTAGAAAAATTTATGGTTACACCTAATCAAGTATGCGATGTCTTGGCTCTTATTGGAGATGCTTCCGACAATATTCCTGGGGTAAAAGGAATTGGCCCAAAAAATGCCGCAGACTTTATCAACCAATTTGATAATATCGAAAATTTATATAGCAATATCGATGAAATTAAAAATGCCAATAAAAAACAATTACTTTTAAATGACAAAGAAAAAGCCTTTTTATCAAAAAAACTTGCTCAACTCGATCATTTTGTAGAATTAAATTTAACCGTAAATGATTTGCAAATTGAAAATATTGACCCACATAAATTACTTAAATTCTTAGAAATTCAAGGCTTCAAATCGTTAATTTATAAAGTTCAAAAAGAATTTAAAATCGATAATTCTAAAAATTCACAATTCGAAATTTCTCAAGATATTTCTGATGAAAAACCCCCTATCAACAATCAGCAAATTCCAGTAAAAATAACTACAATTGAATCCGTAGAAAAAATTGAAAATATTCATAAAATTGCCCAAAAAAAAGGTAATATTTTACTTAGCTATATTTTATGCGAAAATAAAATCTCGCAAATTTTTTTGACTACTTTTGGCACCGAAAACAATTGTATTGAAACTTTTTTTGCCAATATCAAAAACTCCTCGACAAATAGTAATTTTGATTTGTTAAATTTTAATGAAAATGATGAAAAAAATAATCATTTTTCACTTGAAGATTTTGATAAGATATTGTTTGACAATAGTATTCGCAAATTATTTTATGATAGCAAAGAATTTTTACGACTATATCATAATTTTGAAGTTAATAAATACCAAAAATTCGCAAGCTCTCCTTGGATTTTTGACGATATTAAACAAATGAATTACATCATTAACTCCGCCAACCATTTTAGTTTAATTGAGCTTATTGAAAATTTTTCCACAAGTAAATTTTTCGATGCAAATTTTATGGAAAATCTTGATAAAATTGAAAAAAATGACTTTAACGACAAGATTTTTTTAAATGACGAAGATGCAAAAGCCAATTTTTATGCTAATTTAAATTATGGATTTATTCAAATTTATGAAAATTTGGCACAAAAAATTACCGAACAAAATCTTCATCACAATTATTTAAAATTAGAATTACCCCTTCTAAATACTCTTTGCGAAATTGAGTTTAATGGCATTTTGGTTGATGAGGAAAAATTAAAACATTTAAGCAGTTTTTTTAGCAAAAAAATTACTGAAATTTCTACCGAAATTTATCAATTGTCAGGCGAAGAATTTAACATAGCTTCAAGCAAGCAATTAGCCGAGATTTTATTTCAAAAAATGCAAATTGAGCCAAGTAAAAAATCCAAAAAAACCAAAGCTTTTTCTACCGATAGTAAAGTGCTAGAGGAGCTATCATTTCAAGGACATCAAATTGCCGATAAAATTATTGATTTTCGTAAATTTTCTAAATTAAAAAACACTTATAGCGATAGCTTGCCAAAGCAGATTAATCCGATAACCAAGCGTATTCACAGCCATTTTTCAGCTTCTAGCACCTTAACAGGCAGGCTTTCATCATTCAATCCCAATCTTCAAAATATTCCAATTAAAACTTTGGAAGGAAAGAAAATTCGTGAATGTTTTATTGCCAAAAAGGATTATATTTTTTTAAGCGCCGATTATTCGCAAATTGAACTAAGAATTTTAGCCCATTTAGCACAAATTCCAGAATTAATTTCTGCCTTTGAAAATGACAAAGATATTCACATAGCAACCGCAAGTCAAATCTTCAATATTGCCGAAAGCGAAGTATCAAGCGAGCTTCGTTCCAAAGCCAAAGCCATAAATTTTGGAATAATTTATGGTATTAGTGGTTTTGGATTGGCTAGGCAACTCGGCATATCAAATCGTGATGCCAGCAACTATATCAAAGCATATTTTGAAAAATATCAGGGCATTAAGGATTTTATGAACAAAACCACTGAAAACGCTCAATTACAAGGCTTTGTATCCACAATTTCTGGTAGAAAATGTTTTATAAAAGATATTCAAAGCAAAAATCCAATTTTAAGAGCCGAAGCCCAAAGACAGGCTATCAACGCCCCAATTCAAGGAAGCTCAGCGGATATAATTAAAAAAGCGATGATAAAAATTCATAAAATTATGAAAAATCAAAAAATGCAATCAAAGATGATTTTACAAATTCATGATGAATTAATTTTTGAAACCACGACCAATGAAATCGAGGATTTACAAAAAATCTTGAATGAAGAAATGATTAATTCTTACCCACTTTCGGTTAAATTGAAAATCGATTTTCATCGTTCCAATCATTGGTAGTATCAATTAATTTTAATCTTAAAAATTTCTGCCAAATTCTTTTCTAAAGTTTTAAAAGAATATCTTAAATCAAGTCGGGCAAAGGCGCTATGAATCATATCACTTGAAGCCTTGTCATCACTGATAATTTTCTCTACATTTTTAGCAATATTGTCAGGAATTGAATCAGGATTTTGTAAATCCACCAGCAATCCGTCAATATTATCTCGCAAAATCTCGAGCGGACCATCGCATTTTGTAGCAATTATCGGCTTAAAATTTTTCATAGCTTCTAAAATTACTAAGCCAAATGTTTCAATGCGCGAAGGTAAAATAAAAATATCAATTTTTTCATAAAAATCATTTTTATTATGCACCCAGCCCAAAAAAATTACCTCATTTTCCAGATTTAAAGACCGCGCTAAACTCTTTAAATTAGCAATCTCTTCGCCATCTCCTGCAATATATAACCTAAATTTTTTTTGCGGAACTTTATCTTTTAGAATTTTTAGGGCTTTTATTGCAAAATCAAATCCTTTTACTTTAATACCCCGACCAATCACTCCCAAATTAATAATTTCTTGATTGATAAAATTGGTCTTTGGAAATTCTGTAAGACTTGACACCTCAATGCCATTATATAAAATCAAACTATTTTCTGGAGTTCTTTTTAAATCAATTGTTTTAAAAAATATTTCCTTATTAATTGATAAAATCAAATCGGCACAAAGCGATCTCTTGACATTATTGCTATGATTGACAGCGACTAAAATTAAAATTTTACTGGGAATTTTTTTAATAGCCTTATTTGCTAAAACCATTGCCCTTCCTGCGTGAGCGATAACAATATCAATTTGATTTTTAATAAGAAATTTTTTGATTTTTTCAACCGCAAAAATATCGTGATAACCAAAATTATTGGAAATTTTCAAGATTTCTTGGCTATTATCTTCTAATTGATTAGCGTAAGGAGCATTATTTTTTATTATCGAAAAATTTTGATGACCAATTTTTTTTAAGATACGAACATAATCAACAAAAACCTGTTCGGCACCGCCATTTTGGCTGGTTAAAATTATATGTGCTATTCTCATTATTAGCGGTTTTTATAGTTATAAAAGAATTTTTTTAAGTTGCTTTGACAAAATAAAAAAAAAGTTAAAAATAAATTTGACATAGTTAACCATAAATTTAAAATTATACAAATGAAATTATCAAAAAGAAAATTTGTTAAAGCCATTGCCTTGTCTCCGATTTTACTTTTAAGTGGAGCCGGACTTAGCCTTGTTGGTTGCAAAACCAATGTTTTAGCAAGCAAAACCATTATAAATAAAAACAAAATTGGAGGAACCAAAATGCCATTCGAACTACCAGCCTTACCTTATGCAAAAAATGCATTGGCACCTTACATTACTGAAAACACCATGAATTATCACTATGGTAAACATCACCAAGCCTATGTAACTAATTTAAATAATCTTATTGCTGGCACTGATTTGGCAAATAAATCTCTCGAAGAAATTATCAAAATTTCCGTCTCTGACAAAACTAAAGCAGGAATTTTTAACAATTCAGCTCAAGTTTGGAATCACACATTTTATTGGCATTCCATGAAACCAAATGGCGGTGGCAAGCCAACTGGCGAAGTTTTAAAAAAGATTGAGCAAGATTTTGGTTCATTCGAAAATTTCGTCACTGAATTCAAAAATGCTGGTGCAACTCAATTTGGATCGGGCTGGGCCTGGTTAGTTTTAGATGCTGGCAAATTAAAAGTCGTCAAAACTGGTAATGCTGAAACTCCATTAACTACCTCCGCCAAACCTTTAATGACTATGGATGTTTGGGAGCATGCTTATTACTTAGATTATCAAAATGCTCGCCCTTCTTATATCGACACTTTCCTAAATCATTTAGTTAATTGGGATTTTGTTTTAGAAAATATGAAAAAATAACTATGAGAAAAGCAGAAGTTAATCGCAACACTAAAGAAACCAAAATTAATATTGAAATTAACCTTGATGGAACGGGTCAATATCATATCAATACTGGAATCGGTTTTTTTAACCATATGCTTGAACAACTATCTCATCATAGCCTTATTGACATTAAGCTTGAAGCCATTGGCGATTTACACATCGATTTTCACCATACTGTTGAAGATTGTGCAATCGCCCTTGGTGAAGCCATCAAAATCGCTCTTGCCGATAAAATTGGCATCACTCGCTTCGGACATTCTTATGTTCCGATGGACGAAACTTTAACCAGATGTGTTCTAGATTTATCTGGCAGATCTTATCCAATTTTTAATGTAAATTTTTTGCGTGACAAAATCGGTGAAATTGACACCGAATTATTCCGTGAATTTTTCTTTGCAATTGCCAATGCTATAGGTTGTAATTTGCATCTAGAAAATCTTTATGGCACCAATAATCATCACATTATCGAATCTTGTTTTAAAGCTTTTGCTCGAAGCCTTCGCCAAGCAATAACTATTGATGATCGTAAAAAAAATGCAATAAATTCAACTAAAGGCACACTTTAAATGCAATCAATTCTTCAAGAAATAGCTAATAACAAAAAAATCTTTAAACCCGTAATTTATGGCATCAAGGGCACTGAATTATCGGAAGGTGAAAAAGTTTTTTTTTCCAAAAATTCTGCAATAGGCTTTATTTTGTTTGCCCGAAATATCGTTGACAAAACTCAACTTAAAAAACTCACCGCCTCACTTCGTGAATTGATGGATGGAGAGGTTTTAATTTTAATTGACCAAGAAGGCGGAAGAGTTGCCAGACTGTGTCCGCCGCATTTTAACAGCTATCCAGCTGGTAAATTCTTTGCCGATTTATATTTACAAAATCCTGATTTAGCTTGCCAAAAGCTTTTTGAAAATTATCAAAATATTGCCTCGGAATTAATCGAAGTTGGCATCAATGTAAATTGCGCTCCAGTGCTTGATGTATTAACTCCAATTACACACCAAGTAATTGGTGACAGAGCTTTTGGCGACAATCCAAAACAAGTGGCCAAACTTGGGCTTGAAGTTTGTAAAGCACTACTTTCTAAAAATGTTTTTCCGGTCATTAAACACATTCCAGGACACGGCAAAGGTGCCTGCGATAGCCATCTTGATTTACCAATTGTTGATGATGATTTCGACAAATTAAATTCTCAAGATTTTACTCCTTTTAAAGAACTCAAGGACCAAAAATTTGCAATGACAGCACATATTTTATATAGCGCGATTGATTCTAAAAATTGTGGAACAATTTCTGCCAATGTTATCGATTTAATTCGTAATGAAATTGGTTTCAAAAACATTTTAATGACCGATGATTTATCGATGAAAGCCCTAAAAAATTCCCTTGGCCAAAATACTGTAAATGCCCTTAAAGCTGGTTGTGATTTAATTTTACATTGCAATGGCGAAATGTCAGAAATGCTTGAAATCAATGCAAACTTACCAAAAATTTCCGATGATTTTTGGCAAAAATTTGTAAAATAATTAAACTTAATTAACCGATGACCAATTTTTTATATCAAAATGATTTGCCAAATAATCTGATTTTTTCAAGCAACTCAATCGCTATTGATACCGAGGCAATGGGCTTAAATATTGGCAGAGACCGCTTATGTTTAATTCAGATTTCAGCAGGTGACGGCAATTGTCATTTAGTTAAATTTTCACAAAATAATTTTCAGGCACCAAATTTAAAAAAACTTCTTACCAACGAAAAAATACTTAAAATTTTTCATTATGGACGATTTGATTTGGCCATTTTAAAATATCATCTTCAAATCGACATCAAAAATATATACTGCACCAAAATTGCTTCAAAGCTGGTTCGCACTTACACTGATTCTCACGGCTTAAAAACTATTTGCGAAGAATTGCTTGGAGTCGAAATTTCAAAAAAACAACAATCATCGGATTGGGGTAATAAAGAAATTTCTGACAAACAAATCGATTATGCATCATCTGATGTTCTTTATCTTCATGCCCTTAAGGAAAAATTAGATGCGATGTTAATTCGTGAAAATCGTATGGAGTTGTTTAAATCTTGTGTTGAATTCTTGCCGATTCGAGTAGATTTAGATTTGGCTGGGTTTTCTAATGTCGATATTTTTTCTCATTAGGATTTAAATTACGGCACCACCCCTGGCATTTCCAAAACCAATACATGCTGTCGCTTGAATTTTATTTTCGGGCAATCGTGCCAATAATTTACTTTTTATTCCAATACCTAAGCAAGACAAGAATGAAAAACATGATGCATGTTTATCTTCTCCATTAATACGCAACAACCTTTCTTTTGAAGCAAAATGTTGTTCAGCATATTCAATTCTCTTTTCATAAAGCTCCTCCATCACTTCAAATAAATCACGACGATATCCCTCTTTTTCAGGTTTCATTCCTTGAATTTCAGGCATCGTTTGTTTAAGCTCCATAAGTGCCAATTTCGATAATTCATCTTTAAATTCCTTATAATTATCATAACCCGCTCCAGTAATTTTTCTTCCATCCCATCTAAATTCTTGCGATGGATCTTTTAATTGCAAAATTGTACAAGCTAAAATATTGGTGCTTTTCAAAGAACAATTGCCTCTTTTTTGTCTATTTCTTGGCATTTCATAACTTATTTTTGATATCGAAGTCTCTTCTAAACCCTCAAATTTAAAGTCTTTTGAGCTAATTCTCCCATAAAAATCATCCGTATCCTTACTTTTTGAATTTTTATTTATAAAATCATCGGCAAATTCTTTGGAAAAATCAATTGGTCTATCAAGTTCATAATTAGTAACAGAATGTATTTTACTTGAATTTATTAATCTTTCAGAATTAATACGATTTCCATCGCAATAGCTAATTTTAGTGAGCTTATTTTCGGCATTTACATGGAATATAAAATAAGATACATGATCTGATAATCGCGAATCTCTAATAAATAATTTATTGCCATCTTTTAAATCAATAGGTTTATTACTATTCATCTTTTCAAATAATTCATGATAAATTTCGGGTAATGGGTTTTTTTGGAACTTTTCTTTAATTGCTGGAAGATGTTGGGCGAATTGATATTTTAATCCTGATGAGCCAAAATCATCCTTATTTGCCAAAAGTGATAAAATTTTAAAATTTTGATGCGCTCTGTACAATTTTTGAATTTTTTCATCAATAAAATCCTCGCCATCATCAAAAAATATTTTTTTAATATTATTTTTACTATCTTCATCTTCTAAGGGAATAAAAATTGATTTAAGGAATATTTCTTTTTTATCAAAATCTGTATTTTTAATAAAATTTAATCTGTCTTCTGGTTTAACTAAATCTAAAATTTCAAAAGGGAAATAAATTTTTTGATATTTATAATTATCATATATTTCCTTAATAATTTCTAATTTTTTTTCATCAGATTGGATTAAATTTAGGAATATTTTTAATTTATCTTTATAACGTTCAAGAAGAATCATATATTCCATAGTTTCTTTATCATTTCTAATTAATTCAATTCTTGTTTCATCATTTGGAAGCGATTGCAAAAAATTTTCAAATAATTGAGGATCTTGAAGATAAAAAAAATTTTTAAATTTTTGCTGATATTCATTATTACTCATTGTCATATAATCTTAAATTAATTTATATTAAAAAAACCTTTATTTATTATAAATTATTATCATTTTTTTTAAAAAAAACATTTGATTTGGTAATTAAATTTTCTTATAAATGATGATGTATTTTGAAACCAAATTTAATCTTAATTTAATAATCAATGTCTGGTAGTGTTGCCGATAATCCATTTCAGCGAAATTTGCGTAATTTCTCCACCATTGGCGCCATTTTGCTTTTATTGATAGTTATTTGCTATTATATTTCCGGCATCTTGCTGTTATTTGGCACCTCCAAATCTTATGCCACCATTAATAGCTTCTTTTCAAAAGATATTGTTCAGCAATTCCTAACTATCCACAAAAATTTTATATATTATTGGGGATATTATTTTAAAAATAGGTCGGTCTTGACCTTCTCCAGTGGCAATGGCTTCATAATGAAATTATGGTTTGCAACAATTTTGCCTTACGCTTTATTACTAACTTTAATCTGGATTTTTCGTGCTCCAATTATGGATTGGCGCCCATTTAAAAAACCAGAGTCAATTCATGGTGACGCCCACTGGGCAACCGATGCCGAAATTAAAAAAATGGGCTTGAGAGCTAAAACTGGAGTTTTGCTTGGCAAATCAAAAAATGAATTGCTTGTAGCCGAAGGTTATCAACATATTTTATTATTTGCGCCAACAGGTTCTGGTAAAGGTGTGGGCTTCGTTATTCCCAATTTATTATTTTGGACTGATTCGGTTATTGTTCACGATATTAAACTTGAAAACTATGAACTCACTTCAGGTTGGCGTAAAAAAAATTTGAAACAAAAAGTATTTTTGTGGAATCCAGCTGACCCAGATGGAATTAGCCATTGTTATAATCCGATGGATTGGATTAGCACCAAACCTGGGCAAATGGTTGATGATGTGCAAAAAATTTGTAACTTTTTACTTCCCGAACAAGAATTTTGGCAAAATGAAGCTCGCTCGCTTTTAGCTGGAGTTATGCTTTATCTTGTTGCCGCAGAAGATCGCCCCTGCACTCTTGGCGAGGTGGTTCGAACTTTGCGAAATGATGATGTGGTTTATAATTTAGCTGTTGTACTTGACACTATGGGCAAAAAAATTCACCCTGTTTCTTATATGAATTTGGCTTCTTATCTTCAAAAGCCAGATAAAGAGCGTGGCTCCGTTACCTCGACCGCCAACTCATCGCTTGAACTTTGGGCCAACCCTTTGATTGACACCACCACGGCCACTTCAGATTTTAATTTACATGAACTAAAAATTTCACCTCACACCGTTTATGTTGGTTTAACACCAGATAATATTTCTCGACTTAAACCATTAATGGGTATGTTTTATCAACAAGCCGCCTCTTTCTTTACGGCAAAAATGCCTCGACCAAATGAAAAATTTGGAGTTCTAATGATGATGGACGAGTTCCCAACTCTTGGTAAAATGGAGCAATTTTTAGCTGGTATCGCCTATTTTCGCGGTTATCGCGTAAGGTTGTTTTTAATCATTCAAGACACTGAACAGCTCAAAGGAATTTATGAAGAAAGTGGAATGAACTCATTTTTATCAAACTCTACATATCGTATAACTTTTGCCGCCAACAATATGGAAACTGCAAATTTAATTTCGCAATTAGTTGGCAACAAAACCGCAACACAAATTTCATATAACAAACCTAAATATCTCGATCTCAATCCTGGGGCGCGCTCATTGCACGTTTCCGATGTGCAAAGAGCATTAATATTGCCGCAAGAAGTAATTCAACTTCCGCGAGATGAGCAAATACTTCTAATCGAATCGCAACCACCAGTTCGCTGTAAAAAAATTACCTACTATAATGATAAATTTTTTACTACCCGCTTATTACCAAAAATTAAAATACCTCAACAAGAGCCATATATGCCAGACCATGAAGCCTTGAAAGCCAAGAGAGCAGAAAATAACCCACCACCAAATTAATAATGATCTATTCCAACAAAACCATTAAAGCTGGAGTAATTGGCAACCCAATTAACCATTCATTATCACCAATAATTCATAATTTTTATTTAGAAAAATATAATATCAAAGGTAATTATGATAAATATTTAATTAATATTGATAGTTATCAAGAACAAATAATAAATCTTATAGATTCACAAGAATTATCTGGATTTAATATCACTATTCCATTTAAAGAAAAAATTATTAATATTTGCGATCACCTCAGCTCTTCTGCAAGAGATATTGGCGCCGTGAACACTGTAAAAATTTTAGATAATGGCAAAATTTTTGGTCATAATTCTGATGCCTTTGGTTTCTTAAATAATTTATGGAGGTCTTTTAGTCATTATAATTTTTACGATAGCTGTAATTTGATAATTGGTGCTGGTGGAGCCAGCAGAGCTATTCTATACGCCATAATCAATGAAAAACCAAAACATATTTTTATCGCTAATCGCTCTCATGAAAATGCAAAAAAACTTATCGATGATTTCCAAAATTTAGCCAACAAAAATAATGTAATTTTAGAATATATTGACTTTAAGGATATAAATTCAATTTATCCAAAACTTGATCTAATGGTTAATACCAGCTCAATGGGCATGAAAAACCAAGAGCCGTTAAATATTGATTTATCAAATATCAATCATAATTGTATAATTTACGATATTGTTTATAACCCACTATTTACAAATTTGATTTTACAAGCTAAAAAACATAATCTAAAATTTGTAACCGGAATTGGCATGTTAATTTATCAAGCTTTAATTGGCTTTGAATTATGGTTTGGCAAACAACCAGAATACGACCAAGACCTTGAAAATTTATTAATTAATAATTTATCTCTATGAAATTCTTAAAAAATTTATTTAATTCTATAAAAAGCATTTTGGTGAGTTTAATTTTAGTTTTTGTAATAATTTTTATGATTAATAATCGCGAAATTATTACCATAAATTTCAATCCACTTCCTTTCGACAGCATTGAAACTCGGCTATTTGTCTTGATGCTATTTTTTTATATTCTTGGTCTTATTACCGCTATTTTAATATATTCAAACAGCCTAATAAAATCAACCATTCGCAACATTAAACAAAAAAGACAAGTCAATAAATTACAACAACAAATCAATGAAAAATAAAATTTTCTTCCTAAATTTAATTATATTTTTTTTCCTTATGCCACTTTCAATTTTTGCCAAAAATTCTAACCAAGAAACCATTATTTTAGCGGGTGGATGCTTTTGGGGGGTTGAAGAATTAATGTCTAATTTTGAGGGAGTGGTATCAACCGAAGTTGGTTATACAGGTGGTGACACAGACCAACCAACCTACGAAACCGTATCCACTGGCCTAACTAATCACGCGGAATCGGTAAAAATTATCTTTGACAGCAAAAAAACCAACTTAGAAAAAATCTTAAAATTTTTCTTTGCCATTCACGATCCAACCCAAATAAACCGCCAGCAAAACGACATCGGCACTCAATATCGCTCAGCGATTTTTTATCAAAATAATGAACAAAAAATTATTGCCCTTGATTTAATCAATAAAATCAATAATTTGAAAGTTTTTGACCAAAAAATTGCCACCGAAGTTATTGAATTTAAAAACTTTTACCCAGCGGAAAAATATCATCAGAATTATTTACAAAAAAACCCTGGGGGCTATAATTGCCATTATTATCGTGATTATGGCAAAAAATTTCATGAATTGTAATATACTAAGATTGATAAAAGCTTTATTTATTTTGCTCCTTTAAATATTTTTGATATAAATCGGGGCGAATATTTTGTGTATGTTTAATTGACTGCTCCAATCGCCAATTCGCAATATTTTTATGATGTCCTGAAGTCAACACTTCAGGCACTTCAAGACCACGAAAATTTGCTGGACGAGTATAATGTGGATATTCAAGTAAATGACGATATTTAGAATTCTCATCACTGCCGAAACTCTCTTCATCTAGAGAAGCCTTGGCTCCAAGAACATTTTCAACATTACGCAAAATAGCATCAATCATCACATAACAGGCCAACTCACCTGAAGATAAAACATAATCACCAATGGAAATTTCTTCGACATTAAATAATTCTATAACTCTTTGGTCAATGCCCTCATAGCGTCCACAAATAATATTAATTTCAGAATTTTTAGCAAAATTTCGAGCCATAT
>JALREU010000149.1 GCA_023256705.1 Rickettsiales bacterium | reverse complement strand
CACGTCAGAGGTATCATGCCAAGCTTTATGGGTGAAATGAGTATCGGTAGACACGCCATAAATTTCTACACCCATTTTCTGGAATTCAGCATACTGATCAGCAAGATCGCCTAATTCAGTTGGACAAACAAAGGTAAAATCAAGTGGGTAAAAAAACAAAATTCCAATTCTGCCTTTAATATAGCTATGAAGATTGAAATTATCATCAATTTCATTATTAGGCATTACAGCCGCTGCTGTAAAGTCTGGAGCGATTTTTCCGACGAGTACTGACATAATTTTATAATTAAGGTTGATAAGAAAAATGCAAAAAAACCTAGAAGAATTTTTGCGATATTAATATTGGTTAATTCAAATTTATAAATTTAAAAATTTGTAAAAAATGAAATAATTTTCTCAAGTAATATTATATGTCATTTTGAAAATAAATCAATGCTTCTTTTAAAAAAAATTTTGCATATTAAAAAATATTATTCACAATATAATGTGATAATTTATCAAAAATTATACAATATATTGTTTTATTCGTTAAATTTCTTTTAAACCTAAAATATAAAAAATATGTCACTCATCGACTCAAAACCAGTTTATAAGCCATTCAACTATCCATGGGCATATGATGCTTGGCTCAAGCAACAGCAAATTCATTGGCTTCCAGAGGAAGTGCCTTTGGCTGATGATGTTCGTGATTGGAAGCATAATTTAACTGCAAGTGAAAAAAATTTACTTACACAAATTTTCCGCTTTTTTACTCAAGCCGATATCGAAGTTAATAATTGCTATATGAAGCATTATTCTCAAGTATTCAAGCCAACTGAGGTGCAAATGATGCTCTCAGCTTTTTCGAATATGGAAACGGTTCATATTGCAGCTTATTCACATTTGCTCGACACTATCGGCATGCCCGAAACTGAATATCAGGCTTTCATGAAATATAAAGAAATGAAAGACAAATATGATTATATGCATAAATTCGGCACCAAAAGTAAGAAAGATATTGCCATCACTTTGGCGGCTTTTGGTGGCTTTACCGAAGGTCTGCAACTATTTGCTTCATTTGCGATTCTTTTAAATTTCCAACGCTTCGGCAAAATGAAGGGAATGGGACAAATTGTGGCTTGGTCAGTGCGCGATGAATCTCTTCATACCGCTTCAATCATTAAATTATTTAGAACTTTTGTGCAAGAAAATCCTGAAGTTTGGGACGAAGAATTAAAGGGTCATCTTTATGAAGCTTGTGCAACAATCGTGCATTTTGAAGATGCCTTTATTGATTTGGCTTTTGAAATGGGCAATGTCGAGGGTTTAACTTCGAGAGAAGTAAAAAGATATATTCGCTATATCGCCGATCGTCGCTTAAATCAGCTTGGCTTGAAAGATATTTATATGATCGACATCAATCCACTTCCTTGGCTTGATGAAATTTTAAACGGAGTCGAACATACTAACTTCTTTGAAAATCGTGTAACTGAATATAGTAAAGCCTCAACCACAGGAACATGGGAAGATGTGTTTTTGGAGATTGATAAAAATCGTGAAAAAATGCTAGAAATTTAATTGTATTAAACCATAATTTAAATAAGATATTTTAAATTATTTCCAAATATAATGAGTTTTTTAGTGGCAAAATCTTTGCATCGCAAAATTAGTTTTTATAAATTAATTTTGATTCTATGTTTTTTTTATAATTGTGCTATAACCAAAGCCAATGCGGTTCCAAGTCGAAATTTAACAGTTTTTGCCGAACCGCAAATGGCGAGTGTTATTACTAAAATTGCTCGTAGTTTTTCGCAAAAAAATAATGCGATAATTTCAGTAAATTTTAGTTCCGCCTATGATTTAATCAATGATATCGACCAAGGCGAGCCCGCCAATGTTTTTATTTCCGCCCATCCGCAAATCATTGAAAATCTTCGCCAAAAAGGTTTAGTCGATGTCTATAATATCGCTTATATTGCCACCGATAAATTAGTTTTATGCACATCAAAAAATAACAATAATTTTCCACTTGAATTGTCGAAAAAAAATATTTCTTTTGAGGAGTCCTTAAAAATTTTAGACAGTTATAAATTAGGGGTAATTCTTGATCATGATGGAGTTTCCGCTGGAAATTATGGCAGAAAAATTATTCAAAATTTATCGCTAACTAATTTAAAAATCTTTAACAAATTACCAGAAGATAAATCATCGTTAATTAGAGATATTGAAATGAATAAGGAAGCATATGGCATCTTGTTTCAAAGCAACTTAACCAAAAACACAAATTTAAGAAAATTATCAATCCAAAATGATAAAAATATTTTCTATCAAGCCTTTGTAATTGCTGGTGAAAATATGGATATTGCCCGCGAATTTTTGAATTATTTAAAAAGCAAAGATGTAAAAAATATTCTTAGCGATAATGGCTATATAATCGACTTATAAAGTAAATTTGCCACTTCATCAATAAATTCATTAGTGTAAAGATAATCCTTGCCATGATCAACTTTTGAGCCTCGAATACAAATTGCTAAATCCTTGGTCATTTTTCCATTCTCAACCGCCATTACGCATGATTTTTCTAGCTTTTTGGCAAAATCAATTAGCTCTGAATTACCATCAAGTTTGCCACGAAATTCAAGGCCACGAGACCATGCAAAAATTGAGGCAATTGGGTTTGATGAAGTCGGATTGCCTTTTTGATGTTCGCGATAATGACGAGTTATGGTGCCATGTGCCGCTTCGCTTTCCAAGATTTTGCCACAAGGAGTAATTAAAACTGAAGTCATTAGACCC
>JALREU010000148.1 GCA_023256705.1 Rickettsiales bacterium | reverse complement strand
TTCCAATGAAAAATCTCGAAACCATTGTTAATCGCTTGGAAGAAGCAAATAATGATTTTAAAAAAGGTATTTTGGATTTTATAACTTATATCGAGCTAGATTCGCAAGAATATCAAATAGTCGATGCCACTATCAATGCCCAAATTGATTTGGCAAGATGCTATGGAGATTTAATGAATAAAATTGGTTTTTTTATTATCCCGAATTTAAAAAAATAAATAATAATGACTAAATTTTTTGAAAAAATTTTACAATTAAGATGGTATGTAATTTTACTATTCGGATTTATAGCGTTGTTTGGTTTTTTTTGTTTGCACGAAATTAAAATAGATGCCATTCCTGATATTACCAATAAACAAGTTATAATTAACACCAAAACTATGGGAATGGATCCAGCCAAAATTGAAAAGGCGGTTACTTATCCTATTGAGACTGAATTATATGGTATTCAAGGTCTAATTGAGATGCGTTCAATTTCAAAATTCGGTTTATCGCAAATAATTTTAATTTTTGATGATTCAATCGATATTCATTTTGCTCGCAATCAAGTTTTGCAAAGAATTTCTTCGATTCGCTCCCAGATTCCAAATAATATGACCCCCGAAATTGCTCCACTTACGACTGGCATTGGAGAAATTTTGATGTATCGAATCTATGATCCAGAAAATAAAATGGATTTGATGGAACTGCGCACCGTCCAG
Organism: Rickettsiales bacterium; assembly: GCA_023256705.1. Lineage (GTDB taxonomy): Bacteria > Pseudomonadota > Alphaproteobacteria > Rickettsiales > UBA1997 > CAILUF01. Next base: position 2,089 of record JALREU010000148.1, on the reverse strand, counting down.
CAATATCAATTTTCTAGAGAATTAAAGAAAATAAAAGGTGTCGCCGAAGTTGATAGTATTGGAGGCTATGAAAGGGAGTTGCACTTAAATATCTTGCCCCAAAACCTTGTCAAATACGGCATGACGCCAGAAAAATTGATTCAACAAATCGAAACGGTTGGTGAAAATTTTGGCGGAGGTTATATTGAAAAAGATGGTAAACAAAAAATTGTCCGCACCCTTGCCGATATCAATAAATTTGAAGATGTGATGGATATACCTATTAAAATTGATTATAGCGGAAATTTTCTTGCACTTCGACATATTGTGGAGGTAAGTCCAAATCATTCGCAACGCCTCGGTAGTGCAACTTATAATGGCAATGAGGCGGTAATTGGAACGGTGATGATGCAATCAGGAGAAAATGCTAAAGAGGTTTTGATAAAAGTTAAAAATAAAATTGCCGAAATTAATCGTAAAAGTTCAAAAGCAAAAATCGAAATTCTTTATGACCGACAATTTTTAATAGACTCAACCGTAAAAACTGTATTAAAAAATTTAGGCGAGGGAATATTGCTGGTTATTGCTGTTTTATGTTTAATTTTAGGAAATTTAAAAATCGGAATGATTGTGGCGTCATCTTTGTTATTTTGTATATTAATTCTAGCAATTTTCATGAGAGTTTTTAATGTTTCAGCGAATTTAATGAGCCTAGGAGCCATTGATTTTGGCTTATTGGTTGATTCTTCGATAGTTATGATTGAGTATTTAATTACCCATTTGATTATTACCAAAAATTCTGAGCAAAAAATTAATTCTATTGCCAAATTATCAGCGCAAGTTGCTAGGCCAATAGCCACTGGAATATCGATAATAATTTTAGTATATATGCCGATTTTGTTATTTTCGGGTATCGAGGGCAAAACCTTTGCGCCAATGGCGATTAATGTTATAATTGCTATGTTTGCAAGTTTGGTTGTTGCCTTTTTTTTAATGCCTGTTTTAGCTTATTTTTTTGTAAATAAAACTATAACTCATGAGGATCATTTTATTTTCGATTTCATAAAAAAAAGATATGAAAAATTATTAAATTTTTGTTTAAAAAAAGATAAGATAATTATTTTAATTTGTGTCAAATTTTTTGTGGTGGCATTTTTTTTATTTTCCAAAATGTCAACCGATTTTTTACCAGAATTAAATGAGGGTGATATCGTCTACACCGTTGTTACAAGCGATGGCAACAGTATTTCTAATACTGAAGAAATTATTCAGGATTTAGAGAGGCAAATTAATAATGAAATTGAGATTGATAAAATTTATTCACGAATTGGAATCAGTCAATCTGGAATTGATTTAATGCCACAAAATTCAGCTGATATTTTTGTAATTTTGAAAAAAGAATATAAAGAAAATGCCAAATTTATTGCTAAAAAATTTATTACTAAATTAAAAAATAAATGTGAAGAATGTGAAATTACCGAAACTCAGCCAATTAAGATGCGCTTTAATGAAATGCTGGAAGGAAGTAGGGCAGATTTATCGTTAAAAATTTTTGGAGAAGACTTGATGCAATTGATGAAGATAACCGATGAAATTAAGAATCTTTTAAAACAAAAATTTGATTATAAAAATAACGGCTCTCTTAAAGAAATCGACAAGGATTTTATCAATTCAATCAAGCTTGGTCACTTTGTTGATGTGGTGCCGAATTATGGGCAAATTGCTCGTCATCAAATTGCCATTGCCAATGTTAATAATGATTTAAAAGATGCCATGGCAGGAATAAAGGTTGGCAATTTTTATGCGACCGAATTTCCAATTCCAATTATTATGCATTTAAATGAAAAGAATCGCAATGATATCAAGGCAATTGCAAATATTCCAATTGGATTAGCCGATGGCGGAAGTTTTGCCTTAGATAAAGTGGCTACAATTAAAGAAAGCGATGACATCAATTCTATTCCTCGACTTTTTGGCAAAAGATATTCGGGTTTGTCAATTTATCTTACCGACACAGAGTATCAGCGATTTATTGATAAGGCTTCAAAAGAAATTTATTCTAAAAAAATTTTGCCAGAGGGTTATTTTATTGAATGGGGTGGAAGATTTG
>JALREU010000147.1 GCA_023256705.1 Rickettsiales bacterium | reverse complement strand
AAAAATATCAAGAGGGCGATGTGCTTGTAATCCGCTATGAAGGACCAATAGGAGGCCCTGGAATGCGCGAAATGTTGGCAACAACTGCGGCGATTTATGGCCAGGGTATGGGCAAAAAAGTCGCCCTTATTACCGATGGTAGATTTTCGGGAGGAACTCGTGGATTTTGTGTTGGTCATGTCAGCCCTGAAGCTAGTGTTGGCGGGGTTATAGCTTTGCTTAAAGATGGCGACAAAATCAAAATTGATGCCGAAAACGGCACCATAAATGTCTTAATTTCCGATGAGGAAATCGCCAAAAGAAGAAAAAAATGGCAAGCTAGAGAAAATGATTATTCTTCGGGAGCTTTGTGGAAATATGCACAAACGGTCGGCTCCGCTAGGTACGGTGCTACAACCCACGGCGGTGCTAAAAAGGAAAAAATCTCTTACGACAAAATATAATTTTCACGAAATCAAACCACAAATTATGACTAAAATAAATAATCCAGAGTCAATAAATATCATTGATGATAATTTATTATTTGATATAAAACCCATTTCAAAAGGAAATATAAATTTTTCCAAAAATTTATTCGAAGAAAAAATTTTTTTGAACCCTAATAATGAAAAACCAAAACCATTTTTAAAGTGGGTTGGAGGCAAAAGACAATTAATTCCGCAGTTTAAAGAATTGAAATTATTCCCGCCAAAAAACTTTGATTCTTTTAAAAATTTTTATTTTGAACCGTTTCTTGGCGGAGGAGCTTTATACTTTGATTTATTGCCCAAAAAAGCTATTTTATCTGACCTAAATCATGAATTGATAACAACTTATAATGTTATTAAAAACAATGTTGAGGAACTTATAATATCTCTTAAAGATCATATTTGTGAAAAAGAATATTTTAATTCACTTCGAGATCAAAATCTTAAAAATTTGTCAGATATAAATATTGCATCAAGAATGATATTTCTTAATAAAACATGTTTTAACGGAATGTATAGAGTTAATAAATCGGGAAAATTTAATGTACCTTTTGGAAAATATTCTAATCCTTTGATATGTGATTCAGAAAATCTTAGAAGAGTTTCATTACATCTTAAAAGCACTAAAATTCAAATAAATGATTATAAAAAAATTTTGGATTTAGCAAAAAGAGGCGATTTCATATACTTTGATCCACCATATTTTCCAATAAGTAAATCATCGTCCTTTACCGCTTATACTGCGAATAATTTTCTTGAAAATGAACAGGTTGAACTTAGAGATGTTTATATTGAGTTAGCAAAAAGAGGTTGCTATGTAATGCTATCAAATTCAGACTGCTTGTATACAAATAAACTTTACGAAAATTTAGAAAAATTTAATATTAAAATTCATAAAGTTGAAGCAACAAGAGCTCTGAATTCTAAGGCTTCAGCTCGAGGAAAAATAAATGAGATTTTAGTAACAAATTATTAATTAAATTATGTCTAGAGATGAATCTTGGTTAAAAATTTTTAATGATTATAAAATTTTAGATCACAATTTTGAAGATAAACCTTTTGAGTTATCTGCTGAACAAATAAAAAATTCAGTTAAAAATTTTGCTAAAACTTCGCAAAAAGAGGTGCGCATTTTGTGTAAAATTGATAGTAGAGAGGATTTGCCAAAAATTATGATGGAAAATCATCTATTTTTACTTCCCGTTAAAAACAAACATTATATTATCTTAAAGGGCGAGGGCTATGTTGATATTCCTGAGATAAAAGGCAATTCTGAAATCTACAATAGCAAAATTGATTTCCAGTTAGAAACTTCAAAAATTGGCAATTCAGAAATGCAACATTTAGACTTTGCTTATGCCTCAAGTTTAATTCGGACTTTTATGGGTGATGATAGTTTGGTTTTAACGATAAGAGGGAGAAAATATGCTCCAAATTTTTCTTTTAAAATCCAAAATTATGATATTGGAGTTCAAAGCGTTCAAACCGAGGTAGATGCTGGATATGAAGGAAGGGATAAGATAGTTTTAATTGAAGCCAAAAACTCTAAAACAAAAAATACAATTATTAGGCAATTGTTTTATCCTTATAGACAGTGGTCAGGCTATACCAAAAAACAAGTATTTCTTTTATTTTTTGAAAAAAGAAAAGATGAATATTTGGTTTGGCAATATAGCTTTGAAGATAAAAATAATTACAATTCAATAAAATTAATAAAATCAAAAAAATATAAAATAATTTAACTGATGCATAAAAAATTTAAGCTAAACCCCGAAAAATTTGAGCTTGAATGTTCAACTGTTTGGTCATTTCCAAAAAGAGGTAATTGGGCATCTCATCAATCCACTTGGAGAGGTAATTGGGCACCTGAAATTGCTAGAAATTTAATTTTAAGATATAGTAAAGAGGGTGATTGGTTGCTTGATCCAATGATTGGCGGGGGTACCACTGCAATAGAAGCTAAAATTCTAAATCGCAATATAATTATTGGCGATGTTAATGACGAGGCTCTTAAAGTTACAAAAAAAGTTATTGATTTTGAAGTAGAAAATAATTCAATTCAAGTTTTTCAAAAAAATGATGCAAGATTTTTAACAAAAATAAAAAATGATTCAATTGATTTTTTGTTAACCCATCCACCATATGCAGATATTATTAAATATAGCGATGGTAAAATTAATGAAGATTTATCTAATATTAAAGATTTAAAAATATTTGCCGAAGAAATGGGTAAAGTGGCTGTAGAATTTTATAGAGTATTGAAAAAGGGCAAATTTTGTGCAATTCTTATTGGTGACACAAGGAGAAATAAAATGTATCAACCA
>JALREU010000146.1:1911-2797 GCA_023256705.1 Rickettsiales bacterium | reverse complement strand
CTTTGATAAATAAGTTTTCCCCCTCCCAAAATTTTCTTTGCAGAAAATTTTACCCTCCCGCCTAGGGAGGGTGATAACACCGCTAATTTTGCCAAAAAATTTTGGGTAGCATTATGAAGTTTGAGTTTAAAAATTAATAACAAAATTTGGGGTTGTTTGATTTTTGCGAAAATTACTATATAAGTAAATTTAGAGGGGGATTTTTAGGGTTTAATTTGTGGTGATTACAAATTTAGTTGGCAACTACATTAATAAAAATGCGATTTTTGTTTGAGGTTTTTACAAACTCAACAATACCAGCGATTTTTGCAAAAATAGTATGGTCTTTGCCCATTCCAACATTTTTGCCGGGATGCCATTTGGTGCCTCTTTGGCGCACAATAATGTTACCAGCTTCTACAGATTGACTTCCATATTTCTTGACGCCGAGCCTTCTGCCCGCGGAGTCGCGTCCGTTTCGCGAGCTTCCACCCGCTTTCTTCGTTGCCATAGTGTGATTAAATTATGAGTTAATGGATAAAATTTTTAATAAGGTTTGTTGCTGACGATGTCCGCGTTTTCTGCGAGAATTTTGTCTTCTTCTTTTTTTAAAGATGATAACTTTATCATTTTTAAATGATTTCAAAATTTCAGCCTCAACTTTGGCTCCGCTAACAAAAGGAGCGCCAAAATTGACATCACCATCTTTGTTAACTAACAAGACTTTATCAAGAGATATTTTAGAACCAACATCGCCATTAAGTTTTTCGACGATTAGTTTATCATTAGGGGCTACGCGATATTGCTTTCCACCAGTTTCAACGATTGCAAACATAAATAAAATTAGCTAGTAAATTAAAGAATTTTTTATAGAATTATAAAAACTTTTTATAAGTTTATTAAAGTA
>JALREU010000146.1:0-1901 GCA_023256705.1 Rickettsiales bacterium | reverse complement strand
TTACATTTGTCAAACATAAATTTAAACATTTTGAAATGCTCGAAAATTATTTTACCGCAAGAAAGAAACTTTATCCACAAAAAATATTTGGAAGATTTCGCTCAATTAAAAATAAATTAAATTTTATTTTTTTAGCAATTTACTGTTTATCACCCTTTATTAGATATGATCGCGGAGAATTTGCTCCAAATCAGGCTATTTTGATTGATATTGTAAATAGCAAAGCCTACTTTTTTTTCATTGAAATTTGGGCGCAGGAAGTATTTTATTTGGCGGGAATTTTGATTTTGCTTGCAGTTACTTTATTTTTTGTGACCTCGCTTTTTGGGCGGGTTTGGTGCGGTTATGGTTGTCCACAAACGGTTTGGACTGATGTTTTTATTATGGTTGAACGATTTTTTCAAGGTGACCGCAATGACAGAATTTTACTTGATAGAAAAAATAATTTTAACAAATATTTTAGAAAATTTTTAACCCATTTGAGCTGGATAGTAATTGGCTTTTTTACTGGTTTGGTTTTTGTAAATTATTTTAATGATTCACTAAATTTAACTTCAAAAATCTTTTCCTTAAATTTTAATGAAATTTCTCTAAAAATTTGGGGCTGGATTCTTGGAATTGGCATTATGACCTACATTATGGCTGGTTTTGCTCGTGAGCATGTCTGCACTTATATGTGTCCATATGCTCGATTTCAGTCGGCGATGTTTGATGATAATACTTTGATAATTTCTTATGATAAGAAGCGGGGAGAGCCAAGAGCAAAACACCACGCAGGAGAGTCTTTTGAAAATCGTGGACATTGTATCGATTGCAAGCAATGTGTGGTAGTATGTCCAACGGGGATTGATATTCGTAATGGCTTGCAAATGGAGTGTATCGCTTGCGGTTTATGTATTGATGCCTGCGATAATATTATGCAAAAAATTGGCTTGCCTAAGGGCTTGATTCGCTACGATACCTTGACTCATTTAGAAAATCCTGTGCCACAAAATAAATTTAAAATTTTTCAGGCTAGAACCTTTTATTATAGTTCCATTATTATTTTGGTTTCGTCTTTGATGTTATATAGTTTGATTACTAAACCCATCGTTGAAACCTCAATTTATCAAGAGCGTAACCCGCTTTATATCATTTTGAGCGATGGCTCAATTCGCAATATTTATAATTTAAAAATTATCAATAAGGATCACCAAGAAAAACATTTCAGCCTTAAGGTGACTAATCCAGATTTTGCCGATTTAAAAATTAGCAATTATGATTTTAATAATATCAAAGTTCAAGCCGAGTCGGTGCAAGATTTTCGGATTTTGCTTTCGGTATCTTCGTTAGATTTGGTCAAATTTAGCGACGATATGGCAAATGTCAATCTTGAGCTTACTGATTTAGAAAGCGGTAAGGTGCAAAAGATAACGACTATTTTTATCTGGAATTAGACCCATCAGCTACTCTTTTCAATCTTTCAGCAAATCTCCTGCTTAAGGTAGGAGATTCAATATGATCTGGATTAGCTCTTGAAGTTGATAATTCTTCAGCTCTTTTTAAAAATTCGCTTCCATCTTTTGCCTTCATCATAGCATGTACCAATTTAAAAACCATATTAGGATCTCGATTATTTTGAGAATCTTCGACAACGACCTTACCAGTAAAGTGAGGAGGGTTATGGATTTTTGATGAATTAAATCGGGCTTGGGATAAATCTTGATGTGGATTTGTTTCTAATGGTTGATCTTTTAAATCTAGCTCCATTTTTTTGTTAATTTCTTCGGCTCTTTTTTCTCTTAATTTGTCCCTTAAAAAACGCCTTAAAGCATTCTTAGCGTTTGATTCTTCTTCTCTTGGGGCAAAAACTTTATCGATTTTTTCTTGTTCTTTCTGTAAAATTATATCTGCTCCAGTTC
>JALREU010000145.1:702-2871 GCA_023256705.1 Rickettsiales bacterium | reverse complement strand
AATGATAACATTAACATTATTTGGAACATCTTTTCCAATTGAGATTTTTTCAATATTCATAAAATAAAATTTAGGTTAGTTTTTAATAATTTTAATATTTGTTATAATTTTTTCTAGCTTTTTTTAATTGACTTCAAGCAAACATGCTCCACCTTGTCCACCGCCGATACAAAGGCTTGCCAACCCACGATTTTTGCCTCTTCGCTTTAATTCTCTAAGCAAGTGAATAATAATTCTAGCGCCCGACATACCAACTGGATGACCAAGAGCAATCGCTCCGCCATTAACATTTACAATTTCTGGATTAATTTCGCCAAGAGGAGTCGACAAGTTAAAATGATCATGACAATATTCTTCGCTTGCAAAAGCTCGCAAACAGCCTAGAACTTGAGCACTAAAGGCTTCGTTAATTTCTACCAAATCAAAATCGCTAAGTTTTAATTGAGTTTTATCGAGTAATTTTTTGGTAGCATGAACTGGACCAAGACCCATTCTTGATGGCTCCAAGCCAGCATAAGCAAATTCAGTTAAATATCCTAAAATTTCAAAACCAAATTCTTGTTGTAATTTTTTGGCATAGCTTTCTTTGGCAACCAAAGCAAAAGCCGAACCATCGGTGATTTGCGAAGAGTTGCCGACAGTAACTGAACCTGCAACTTTTTCAAAATATGGTTTTAATTTTTGTAAATCTTCAATTTTTTGATTCTTACGAATTCCCTCATCCTCTTCAATCATTTGCGAATTTTTTTCATCATTATTGAAAATTGGAATAATTTCTGCCTTGAAAATATTTTTTTCAGTGGCATTTTGAGCTTTGATATGCGAATTCAATGCGAATTCATCTTGCTCTTGCCTTGAAACATAAAGATCGCGAGCAACATTTTCTGCGGTGCAACCCATAATTAATCCTGAAATGGGATCAGTTAAGCCTTGAACCAAACCCAAAACTGGATTTAAATGATGAAATTTAAAGCCGTTAAAGCTACGAATTTTTTCAATTGTGGTTTTGCTTTTACTTAATTTAGTAAAAATTTCGACCATTTTTTTGCCATAAAAAAGCGGAATATTACTCATCGACTCAACACCGCCAACCATTATCAAATCTCCATAGCCAGCATTAATTTTGGCAAAAGCTGTAGTAAAAGCCTCCATTCCCGAAGCACAATTTCTATGCACCGTATATGCAGAAACCTCATTATTCAAGCCAGCTTTTAAAGCAATTACTCGAGAAATATTAGCACTATCTGCAGGTTGAGCGACATTGCCAATTATCACTTCGTCGATTAATTTATTATCAATATTACTTCGAAGCAAAACTTCCTTGGCAATTCTTGCACCAAGGTCGCTAGCACTAAGGTTTTTAAGGGCTCCACCAGCTTTGCCCATCGGTGAGCGAAAACCAGAAATTATTGCAATTCTTTCTTTCATTTTTTTAAAAATTAATTTAATATTTACTAATATTTATAAACTATAAAAAATAACTTTCACGAAAAATTTTATGATAAATAATGAATTAATTGCATTTGCCAACAAACTTGCTGATATTGCCACCGAAATTTCCAAAAAATATTATCGAGTAAGTAACGAAGAAATGGCTAAAGATGATGACTCGCCCGTCACTATTGCTGATAAAACCATTGAAGAAAAAATTCGTGAAGAAATTTTTTTGCATTATCCAGATCATGGAATTATTGGCGAAGAATATGGCAATCATCAAGAAAATGCCAAATATGTTTGGATTATCGACCCAATTGACGGCACTTCTTCTTTCATTGTTGGTCGTCCGATTTTTGGTAATTTAATTGCCCTAACTGAAAATAATAAAGTAATTTTAGGAATCATCAACCAACCAATAAATGGCGAAAGATGGCTTGGAATCGAGGGTCAAGGCACTTGGTTTAATGGCAATAAAATTCATACTCGTAATTGTCAAAATATTGAAAATGCTGTTTTAAGCTCATCTTCGCCTTTCTTTTTTAAAGATGAAAATAAAATTATTTTTGAAAAAATTTGCTCACTAACTAAATATCAAAAAATTGGTGGAGTAGTTTATGGTGGAGATTGCTATGCTTATGGCTGTTTAGCCTCTGGTTTTGTAGACTTAATTATCGAGCCTGAGTTAAAAATTTATGATTTTGCCCCACATATTCCAATCATTAAAAATGCTGG
>JALREU010000145.1:419-692 GCA_023256705.1 Rickettsiales bacterium | reverse complement strand
AATGAATTGAAGCTAGAATCTAACACAAAATTAGTGGCTTCATCAACGCCAAAACTTCATGAGCAAGTTCTCAAAATTATAAGCAATTTAAACCAGTAATTTAAGAAGCTTTTTCAACTTCTTCGACCTTTGGATTGCAATATAAATCAATGGTTTTTTGACACATTAAATCATTAGAAAAATTTTCTTCAATATTTTTTCTACCCGCCTGACCAATTTGATTAGTTTGCTCTTTTGACATTTCCAAAACTTTGTCTATTAACGCACTCAAAG
>JALREU010000145.1:0-409 GCA_023256705.1 Rickettsiales bacterium | reverse complement strand
TAGTGGCAATCACTACCCTTGAAGAAGCTTGGGCTTCAATAGAAATTCTTCCAAAGGCTTCTGGACGAACACTTGGGGCAATAACAAAATGCGATAAATTATAGCAAGCAGGCATATCTTTACAGGCTCCAACAATGCGGATTTTTCCTGCCAAATTTTCTTTAATAATTTTTTGATTATTTGAATCTTTAGTAATATCTGAGGGATAAGCCGGCTCTTGACTTTTGTTAATTTTAATTTCTTCTTTCAAAATATCTTTGCGATTGCCAAAAATATCATCATAAATTGAGTGATCTACAATTTTATTTTCTTTATCATCATATTCACCGCCTTCATAAATTTTAATATCTGATTCTGGACCTTTGATAGTTTCAATTTCTTTTTTAGCATCATTTTTATTAATAAAATA
>JALREU010000144.1 GCA_023256705.1 Rickettsiales bacterium | reverse complement strand
ATATTGAAGCTCGTTGCAATCAAATCAAAAAACAGATAGAAGACACAACATCTGATTATGATCGTGAGAAGCTCCAGGAGAGACTTGCAAAGCTATCTGGAGGAGTTGCAATCGTTAGAGTTGGTGGTATCACTGAAGTTGAAGTTAAAGAAAAAAAGGATCGTGTTGACGATGCCTTGGCTGCAACTAAAGCTGCAATGCAAGAAGGTATTGTTGCTGGTGGCGGTTCTGCCTTGTTATATGCGGGCAGAGTGCTTGATAAATTAAAAGGTGCCAATGATGAACAAAATGTTGGTATCAATATTATCAAAAAAGTGGTTCAATCACCAATTCGTCAAATTGCTGAAAATGCTGGTTTTGACGGCGCTGTAGTTGCCAATGAAGTTTTGAACAAAGCAGATGCTTCATATGGTTATGATGCACAAAATAACAAATATGGTGATATGTTCAAAGCTGGAATCGTTGACCCAACCAAAGTTGTTCGCACAGCTTTACAAGATGCGTCATCGGTTGCAGGTTTGTTGATCACCACTGAATGTGCAATCATCGAAAAGAAAGATGAGTCAGCTCCAAACCCTATGGCTGGTGGCCATGGTGGAATGCCTGGTGGCGGAATGTTCTAAACCAACATTTTAAAAAAACATTTTTAGTCGTAAAGGATTCGTCCTTTACGACTTTTTTTTTGTAAAATTTAAAAATCATCTAATTTTAGGTGAGACAATTTGTCCAATTTTTTATAAATTTTTTTAGTTATAATTGAAGTATTATTTTAACTTAAAAAATATTTTATGAAAAAAATTTTACCGAATTTTATTTTGATTTTTTTTATTTTTACTAATGGCATTTTAGCCCAAAATCTTGATAAAAATAAAACCTTACCAACTATCAATGTAATCGCCAATAAAAAGGCTCTATCGGTAAATGATAGCGAAAATTTTATAGCAAATTTGAAAAAAAATTCTGGTGCTGTTTCTGTGGTTGATAAAGTGGATTTACAAAATAATTTTGCAATTAATGTTAAGGATATTTTTGATTATGCACCTGGTGTTTTAGCCCAAGTAAAAACTGGGCAAGAGGCTAGGTTGTCGATTCGTGGATCGGGCTTATCCAGAAATTTTCATTTACGCGGAATTAATTTATATCAAGATGGTGTGCCAATTAATTTAGCAGATGGTAGTGCGGATTTTCAAGATATAGATCCTTTGGCTTTTGATCATATTGAGATTTTTAAAGGTGCTAGTGGATTTCATTTAGGCTCGGCAACTCTCGGTGGTGCAATTAACTTTGTTTCACCAACTGGTTATAATTCTAACACACTAAAAATTCGTGCTGAAGCGGACAGTTTTGGCACCTATCGCGGACATATCTCAAGTGGAATGGTGAAGGGAAATTTCGATTATTATTCATCATTATCAACGATGAAAAGCGATGGATTTCGCAAGCAAAATAATCAAGCGGAAGCAAAATTTTATAGTAATTTTGGCTATCGAATAAATAAAAATATTGAAAATCGCACCTTTTTAACATTGGTCAATTCAAATTTAGAAATGGCGGGTGCACTTACCAAAACTCAAATGCGCGAGAACCCCAAACAAGCTAATATTGCCAATATTAATAACAAACAGGAAAGAAATTTTAATCAAATTCGAATTGCCAATAAAACTAGCTTTGTTGATGAAAATATAATTTATAATTTTGGATTTTTTTTTAATTTAAAAGATTTGGATCATCCGATTTTTCAGGTTGTTGACCAAAAAACTTATAATTTTGGCATTTTTGGCGATGGTAAAATTAATCATAAATTATTTGATTATAAAAATGAGTTTAATTTTGGATTAAATATTAATAACGGTCTAACCAATGCAAAAAGATTTATAAATCAAGGTGGAAGTGCTACAAACATGACTCAAAAGGGTGATGAAGAATCTAAAAATCTAATTTTTTTTGCTGAAAATAAATTGCAATTAACACCAAAATTTTCATTAATATTGGCTTCACAATTTTTAAATGCCAATCGAAGTTTTAAGGATCGCTTTTTAGGCGATGGCAATCAAAGTGGCGATAGACAATATTTTGGGATTTCCCCAAAAATTGGTGGGGTTTATAATTTAGATAAATATACTGAAATTTTTAGCAATTTTAGTGGTTCTTATGAACCGCCAACTTTTACTGAGCTTCGTCAAACTATGGCTTCGGGTTTGGCTGATATTAAAGCACAAAAATCTTATAATTTTGAAATCGGCACAAGAAGAAATGATCGTGATGTAAATTTTGATTTAGCATTTTATCATTCAATTTTGCGAGATGAGTTAATGCTTTACACAATAGCTCCAAATCTTACTCAAGCCGTTAATGCAAATAAAACTATTCATCAAGGAATTGAGGCGGGTTTTGATTGTGTTATTGCAAAAAATATAATTAAAAAAATTGACGATAAAAATTTATTTGGCGATAAATTGGATTGGCGAATGGTTTATAATTTTAATGATTTTCATTTTAAAAATGATAAGATTTATGGCAATAATATTATTGCCGGAGCCCCAAAGCATTATGTTCGAGCTGAGTTGAAATATGAAAATAATTCCGGATTTTATTTGACGCCAAATTTTGAATGTGTGCCATTTGGTTTTTTTGTTGATAGCAAAAATAGTGTTAAAACCCCGAATTACGCCGTTTGGTCAGTTAATTCTGGATTTAATTTTAATAAAAATTTGGGGATTTACTTAGATTTAAAAAATATATTTGATAAAAAATATTCACCAACAATTGATGTTTTATCGGCTGTTAACAACAATGATCCATCAATTTATTATCCAGCAAATTTTCGGCAAATTATAACTGGAATTAAACTACAATGGTAGATTAATTTATTTAAACCTTACCTACACCATGTTCTAAATTGTCCTTTGTA
>JALREU010000143.1 GCA_023256705.1 Rickettsiales bacterium | reverse complement strand
TTATTAAACCACTTGATAAAAACGCCATTTTCCATCATTTTTGTATGCTCCACCTTTCCTTTCTCGAAGGTTTTTAGGTTTTGTTTCGCTTGATCAAATTCTGATAATGTATCGTTCTTGGGACTTGAGATAATAGTTTTATTTGAAACCTTCTCTTTTTTCTTATGTTTTGTAGGCTTAGAAGTATCTGAACACGCCGCCAATAAAGCGACAAGCACAAAAGGTAAAATTTTTATTATTCTCATTTTATTTCTACTAATTCAAGGTCAATGTACAAAATAGATTGCGGAGGTATTGATTCCCTGTCTCCGAGCAGGCCGTGCCCTAAATAACTTGGTAAAATCAATTTAGCTCGATCACCTTTTTTCATGTATCGAAGCGCTTCGTGAACTCCTGTTTCTTTTTCACTTTTCTCTAAAACAAAATCCAAAAATGGCAAAAAATATAAAAAAATATCTTGGAATTTTGCTGATTGTTTGTTTAGTGATTTCGCCGTTATTCATTTTAGCCCTCAATTGGTAAAAATCTTGATACATTAGCCCCTTGCGAAGAAAAAAACTCCATCCAAAAATCCCTTAATTGAGGAGTTTGGATTTTTCCGGTGTTTTCGCGGTGCAAGAAAAATAATTCAACATCAACATTTTCAAGATCGGATTTTACATGCTTATAATGCTCGGAATCTTTATATTGCGAAAAATTATAGTTGCTTTTATAGGCAGAAAATTTTGGGGTATTTTGTAATAAATCAGTCACCAAAATTAATTTTTTGTTAATAGCTTTATTGTTCAAAGGAATGAAAGAAGTAATGGCAACCGACTGAATAGATTCCATAATTGGTGATTGATTTAGCGAGTCGCGATTTAAAACATTATCTAAAATTATATCAAGATTTTTTTTGAATTTTTCTTCATATCTTTTTTGGATAATTTTTTTATTTTCGGTAAGTTGATTAGCATTTTCGGCACTTCCTGGATTGCATAAATCAATTGATGGTTCCAAAATTTTATTGATGATTTTATCGACAGAATATATTTGAATTTTGTGAGTATTTTTTTCGAGATTATTGGCGATTTCCCAAAGTCTTGTTTTGAGCGATGCCTTTTGAATTAAGGATAATTTGTCGGTGGCGTCGATAATTATTACGGTTAATTTTTCTAGATTATTTGCACAAAAATTCTCTTTATTAATGGCTGAAGATTTGGTTTGTTCTTTGCTAAAAGAAATAGCAAAAAATCCGATTATAATTCCTGCCATCGCAATTAGAGCTATAGCGGTTATGTTGCCTTTTGAACCGCCACTTTTATTGTTCATTTGTTGGTATCTCATATTAAAAACTTAGTTGATATTTTTCGGTTGTTGAGCCGTAAAAATTGTTAATATTTTCGCATAATTTTTTATATTCAATCGATGAAGAATCTAGGTCATTTTTAAAAACCTGCAAAATACCTTCCATATCTAAACCGAGCGTTTCCAGCTGTTTTTTTTCAATGGTATATTTTGGGGCATCTTGCAATTGACGATAAAATTTTAACAAATAATTCACCACCTCTTCAAGATGGTTTAAATGTTGAGGCAATAGCTTTAGCCACTTTTTTTCACGGTTATAAATGCTTTGCAATTCTTCAAAACGATAACGAATTTTTTCAAACTCAACGGTAATTACTTCAATTTTTTTGTTGCGCAAATTTTCAAGCTCTTCCAAATCCAATAATTTTTTTTGCTCAAAAAAATTTAGCATTTTGCGATATTCGCGGTCAATATGTCCATATTTTGGATAGGGTTCATCCATCTTAAAAAAATCAATCGCCGAAATCATTGAAAATGAAAAACCAATTGTAAAAAGAAGCCATGAATCAACATCGCGAGGCAGTGGATTGGCTAAAAAATTTGCAAAAGCTTGATTGCTAACATTGTCGGCAAGAGAAGCGAAAATTGCGCGATATTGTGTTAAAAGTAAATTTAACGACGCGATTAAAAAAAGTAATATTCCCGAAGTGATTATTCCAATTAATTTTATCGTAATTTTTTTATGCAATACTCTTCTTGCGGTAAAATTTCCGAGTAGAAAGCCAAAAAAAATATTTATAAAAGATGGGGTAATTGCCGTCATATATCCGCCAACCATTCCAAATTCATGACCTTTGGCAAAAAAACTTCCGCTCACTGCAACTTCTAGCGATAATAAAAATAAAGCAATAGCATAATAAATAAATCGATTTGCAGGGTAGGTGGCAGGATTGTTAATGCCATTATCTTGTTTGAATTTTTGCAAATAATCCTCATGTTCTTTAAGCTCTTTTTTTATGGTCTCAATTTCTTGTATTTTCTGGCGAGTTTTGATTTGAAAATCAATTGAGCTTTCTGAGGCAATCGAGCTAAATTTATCTTTATAATCGGTCGACATCAAATGCTTGATGCGTTCTTTATCGGCGCTTTGGTTGGCATAATATTCATCATAATATTTTCTGGCTTCGTCATTTATGGTAAGAATTATTTTTTCTTCGACATGATCGTATTTATCAGATTTTTTAATGCTAGGCGAGGCTGAAAATTTGTTATTTATTTCTTCTTCAAGGCGAAGTTTTTGCTTAAGTTTTTCAGTATCAAGTTTTGGAAAATCTAGATCATATTCTTGATGAACATCTTGATTTTCTAATGCAAAATTTTGAATTTTAGAAATTAGATTCATTGTTAAAAATTTAAAAAATTAATGGTATTAATCTAATTAATCTTTTTTTGATTAATAAATGCAATTTTAACCTTAGTTTTAGGGTTGAATTTTTTAAATTTGATTAAATTTTGGAAATTGCATTGCGAGCTAGTTGATCGGCAATTTCATTATTTTCATTTCCGCAATGACCTTTGACCCAGTGCCACTCGATTTGGTGCCTCGTAACTTCGGTATCGAGGGCTTGCCAAAGCTCAATATTTTTTACAGGTTTTTTATCCTTAGTTTTCCAGCCATTATGTTTCCAGCC
>JALREU010000142.1 GCA_023256705.1 Rickettsiales bacterium | reverse complement strand
TCCCATAAATTTTTTTGTAAAGCCTCGCCCATGATTGAAGTCGCCAAAATTTGCGGAAATAGCTCTGGAAAAATGGTAAAAACTCTAAATTTAATCATTTGGCAATATTTTTTTAATTAATATTTTGCTTTATTTTATAATTATTTTAAAATTAAAAAAACAATTTTTTAATAAAATGACTATAAAAAATACTCAAACTAATCTTCATAAAATTGATTGCAAATCAGCATTTGGCTTTGATTGCAACTTTGAAGTTCAAGGTTTTAAAACCGCAACAAATCAGGTTCCCGCCCTTGATCATAATTATTTATTTGACCAAAAAACCACCCAAGCAATTTTGGCGGGCTTTGCTTTTAATCAACGAGTTTTAGTACAAGGAATGCATGGCACTGGCAAATCGACCCATATCGAACAAATCGGTGCTCGCTTGAATTGGCCTTGTTTGCGTGTTAATTTTGATTCACAAATTACTCGCCTTGATTTAATCGGAAAAGATGTAATCAAGTTGAAAAACGACAAACAAATTACTGAATTTAAAGAGGGTATTATTCCATATGCCTTGCGTCATGGCATCGCCTTAATTCTCGATGAATATGACGCCATTAAAACCGATGTATCTTTTGTTATTCAAAGATTGCTTGAAGAAGATGGTAAATTTGCATTACTCGAAGAAAATGAAATTATCGAACCGCACCCGCATTTTCGCTTATTTGCCACTTCCAACACTCTTGGCGCTGGCGATGATTTAGGTATTTATCATGGCACTAACTTGATTAACCAAGCACAAATGGACCGTTGGAATATTGTGGCTTCGCTCAATTATTTATCGCCCGAACATGAATTTAATGTTTTACAAAAAAAACTTAAATTTAGCAAAAAACTTGGCAACAATCAACAACATAATGAGCTTTTGAAATCAATGATTCGCCTCGCAAACTTAACTCGTGAGGCTTTTAAAAATCAAGACAGCACAAATTTAATTTCGCTTAGAACTTTAATTTCTTGGGGTCGTAATATCGAGATTTTTCAATCAGTCAAGGAGGCTTTTATTTTAAGCTTTTACAACAAAATTATTGATGAAGAAAAAATTATAGTTAAAGAATTTTATCAACGCATTTTTGGCGAAGATTTGTAATTAAAGCTTACCGCCTCGCATAAAAAACTCGCCAATTAAGAAACAATTAATTTTATTTTTACGAAAATTATTAAGATCTTCAAGCGATTTAATTCCGCTTTCACAAACCAAAACCACATCATTTGGCACATAGGGTTTTAGTTTTAAAGTGGTATTTAAATCTATTTTGAGAGTTTTTAAATCTCGATTATTGATGCCAATTAATTTGCTTTTTAATTGCAATGCTCGCTGTAATTCATCAAGATTATGAACCTCAATTAATACAGATAAATCGAGGGCTAAAGCCACTTCTTCTAACTCTTTTAATTGATTATCGCTAAGCATGGCAACAATCAATAAAATGCAATCGGCTTGCATCATTTTGCTTTCGTAAATTTGATAAGGATCAACCATAAAATCTTTACGCAAAATTGGCAAATCGCAGGCTTCTCGAGCTAATTTTAAATAATTTAATTCGCTATGAAAATATTTTTCATCCGTAAGGACCGAAATACAGCTAGCACCTAATTCTTGATAAGATTTGGCGGTTTTGGCAACATCAAGATTAGGCTGTAAAATACCCGCAGATGGCGACCCGCGTTTAATTTCGCAGATTAAACCAAGTTGTGAAGCTTCATTTCTTTGTTTTAGCGTTTGGTAAAAATTATATTTGGATTTTTGCTTACAAGATTCTTCTTTAAGTTTTCTACAAATATCGGTTAAAGATAAAATTTTTTTGCGATTACGCACCTCAACGATTTTATGCTGATAAATTTCTTGCAAGATATTGGTCATAATTAGATTTTTTTAGCGATTTTTAAGCCAACCGCCAAACCGATTAGAACCGTGAAATATGTTATAAACTGAGCAAGAGATGGCTGGTCGATATAACCAAAAATAATATGCAAAAACTTGCCCAAAAAAGATTGTTGCGACAAAATTTGTGAGCTGTCAAAAAACGGGTCTAAAATTGGGTCGATAATTTGAGCATCGCTCCAAAACCTGATACCGAGGCTTGCAGTTGAAGAGGCAAAAAATATTAGCAGCCATGATGAAATTTGAAGGCGCTAATCCAACTGGATCTTTTAAAGATCGTGGAATGACAATGGCAATTTCCAAAGCAGCTGAAGAGGGAGCACAGGCCGTAATTTGCGCGTCCACCGGAAACACCAGTGCAAGTGCCGCGGCGTATGCAACGAAGGCGGGAATGACTCCCGTTGTTTTGGTACCTGAAGGAAAGATTGCAATGGGCAAACTTGCTCAAGCAATTGCGCATGGCTCCAAACTTCTCCAAGTAGATGGAAACTTTGATGATTGCTTGAACTTAGCGCGCGAACTATCTGAGAAATATCCAGTATCACTCGTTAACTCAGTTAATCCATTCCGAATTGAAGGTCAGAAAACCGCCTCATTTGAAGTGATCGATGGATTGGGCTTCGCCCCAGATATCCATGCTCTCCCGGTCGGCAACGCGGGAAATATCACTGCATATTGGAAGGGATATAAAGAATATAAAGCGGATGGAATGTCACGATCGCTTCCACAGATGTGGGGATTTCAAGCAGCCGGCGCAGCCCCGATAGTTCGTGGCGAAGTTGTAAAGAACCCAGAAACAATCGCCACTGCGATTCGTATTGGAAATCCAGCCTCATGGTCTCAAGCCCTCGATGCACGCGATAGTTCAGGCGGTGTGATTGATTCAGTCACTGACGAAGAGATACTCAGCGCTTATCGATTGGTGGCCGCAAAAGAAGGAGTATTTGTCGAGCCATCGAGCGCCGCAGGAATTGCAGGTTTAATCAAATATAAGGCGCTCGGTAAATTGCCAAAAAATAAAAAGATCGTCATTACTGTCACGGGTAATGGATTA
>JALREU010000141.1 GCA_023256705.1 Rickettsiales bacterium | reverse complement strand
GTAAAATCTTTGAAAAATCTAAGCGGATTGGTCCAACTGGTGATGCCCATGCAATACTTAAGCCAACCGATGAACGATATTCTGCTTTGTCTAATATTTCATTTTGAGTCTTTAAATTTTTTTCAACTCCGGTAAGCAAACCATTATCCCAAAATAATGCCCCATAAATTCCAAGTTCGCGAGGTAAACCGAGTGGAAATCTGAATTCTGCAGTGCCAACATAATATTTTTTTCCACCCAAAGGTTCGCCATTAATGGTGCGTGGACCCATCCCAAAAAAGTCAAAACCGCGGAAGTCATTGCCCCCTAAATAAAAATTATTTTGGATTAAAACATCTTCGCCAATACCCTCGATAAGTCCAGCATTTCCAGTGAATCTCAGGATAAAATCATTATTAATTGTTGGAATAAAATAACCAATTTTTCCATTATATTTAATATTTCTTACATTGCCACCAACCCCATTATAAATGGTGCTAAGTGAAATAAAATAGCCATTTCTAGGATCAAATCGATTATTAGTTTTGTCGTAAATAAAACTATTTTCAATCGCTGAATAAATATAATTTCCTTGAAGCATTTTTAGGGTTATTGAAGAATTTGATCCGATATTTCCAACTTCTTGAGAATTATATGAATAGCTAATTAAATGATCAAAAAATTCGGTGATACTATAATTTGCGTTAAGGCGAAAACCTGAATTATACATATCAAAATCGCGACCATTTCTTCTAGTGCTGGTGGTTCTATATAAATTAATCCCAACATCAATTGGTCTATCTAAGAAATATGGTTTGGTATAATCAACGCTGGCATTAAGATTGGCAAAAGAGCGTTGAACATTTAAGCCAATTTTTCTTCCAGTGCCAAATAGGTTATTTTCGCGAATTCCAGCATTAACATTAAAGCGGTCAAACTGCGAAAATCCAACACCCAAAGATAGTTCGCCAGTGCGTTTTTCTTTGACGGTGATTTCGACATCAACTTGATTGGTATCGCCAATTCTTTTTTGATTAATCTCAACTTTTTCAAAAAAACCCAGATTTTCTAACCTTTGTTTGGAGCGATTAATTTTGTTCAAATTAAAAGGATCACCCTCAATAATTCTAAGCTCTCGACGAATTACTTTGTCGATGGTTCTAGTATTGCCAAAAATTTTAATTTGATTAATATAAACCCTTGGAGTTTCTTCAATTATAAAATCAATATCGATGGTTTTATTCTTGATATTTCTTTTTAAAATTGGCTCAATATTGGCAAAAGCATATGATTTTTCGGACATGACCTCCATCATCTTGTCAATTGATTGTTCGATGTTTTGGGCATTGTAGATTTCGCCAGATTTAAACAAAATATTTTTGTATAAAATTTCTGAATCAAAATTGGTAATTCTATTATCAATATTTATTTCTCCAAAATTATATTTAATACCTTCTTCGAGTAAAAAAGTTATAAAAAAAGAGTCTTTATTTTTGTTGATTTGCGCCATTGAAGAAATGATATTAAAATCTGCAAAACCATTATTGTTATAAAATCTTTTTAGCAATTCCTTATCATATTCAAGGCGGTCTGAGTCATATAAATCAGAGTTTGATAAAAATTTCCACCAAATGGTTTTTTTAGTTGAGATTTGTTCTTTTAATTCACGGTCGGCAAAATTTTCATTGCCAACGAAATAAATCTCACCAATTTTGGCTTTGGGTCCTTCGTTAATTTCAAATATTAATTCAATTCGATTATTATCTTTGGGCACAATTTTAGTTTCAATTTTTGTTAAAAATCGACCACTTTTAAGATAAATATTTTGAATACGCTTAAGGTCGTTTTGTAATTTATTTTGCGAAAACACACTGCGTTTTTTTAAGGAGATTTCGGCTTGCAAAATTTCGTCATCAATTTTTTTATTGCCGATGAATTTGGTTTCAAATATGATTGGGTTTTCGCTAAGGTTAATATAAATTTTTTTGTTAAGATAATTTATTTCAACCTCATTAAAAAGCTCACTTTCAAGCATTTGCTTGGAGATTTTATCTAAATTTTCCTGAAGATTTTTGTCAATTTTGAGATTTTCAAAAAATTGTTTTACCGATATTTCATCGGTTCTCTTAAGGCCATTTATCACCAAAAGATTCTCGATATTATTTTGAGAAAAACTTGGCGAAGCAAAAAGAAATGATAGTATAATCAAATGAAAAATTCGGCGATTAAATTTTATTTTAGTAAATGTTATTTTTTCAAGAAGCCTTGATTTATCAATTGACATCAGTGATTTTAAGGAAATTTTTTTAAAAAATATAGTTGGTAAAAATTGTTGTTAAAATCTCGAACTTGACATTAACTTATAAAATCAATAAATTTAATGTTAATAAATTAATTTTAAACTATTATTTAATTTAATTAATTTTATCTTTGGTTTTGCTTTAACAAAACTGTTTTTATTACATTATTTGTACGAATTAACGGTTATGTTAAATTATTTTTTTCTAATTACCTTATTTTTATTTAGCTTTTTAGCCAATGTAAATCAAGTTTTGGCTGATAATTTTTTTAGGTCAAAATTTGCCAGCTATTCTAGAAATAATGTATCAGTTGTTGGTTCATCAACGCTTTACCCTTTTATTTCGATAGTCGCTGAAACCTTTGGTCGAGAAACTAAATTTCGCACCCCAATCATCGAGGCAACTGGCACGGGTGGGGGTTTCAAACTGTTTTGTTCTGGCGCTGGTTATGATTATCCAGATATTGTCAATGCATCACGATTAATTAAAAAAAGTGAAATTGAAAAATGTCATCAGCATCAAGTAAATTTTGGAGAAATAAAAATTGGCTATGATGGAATTGTCCTTGCAAATTCAGTTAAAGGTATCAAATTTTCGCTTACTAAGGAGCAAATTTTTTTAGCTCTTGCTGAAAATATTTTTGATGATAAAGAAAATTTGGTAAAAAATTTTTACAAAAACTGGAGTGAAATTGACAAAAGATTGCCAAATTTGCCCATAAAAATTTATGGCCCGCCTTCAACATCTGGAAC
>JALREU010000140.1 GCA_023256705.1 Rickettsiales bacterium | reverse complement strand
AATTTTTAACCTCTTTAGCAACGGCGAGGGTGATGAGACCGCTAATTTTGCCAGAAGAAATTTTTAACCTCTTTAGCAACGGCGAGGGTGATGAGACCGCTAATTTTGCCAGAAGAAATTTTTAACCTCTTTAGCAACGGCGAGGGTGATGAGACCGCTAATTTTGCCAGAAGAAATTTTTAACCTCTTTAGCGAGATGGCTTACACCCCCTACATTATTTTTGAGTAATCTTAGTGAAAAAAACATTTTTAAAATGCTAACAACATTAGCGTTTCTAAGCTCCCCACTTGAGGGGGAGCGGACGAAAAGAATTTAACGGTAGTTAAATTTGCGGAGACGAGGGGGGTTAAGAAAAATATCAAAAAAAGCGGTCTCATCAAAAGCGGTCTCATCAAAAGCGGTGTCATCAAAAGCGGTGTCATCAAAAGCGGTCTCATCAAAAGCGGTGTCATCAAAAGCGGTGTCATCAAAAGCGGTCTCATCACCCTCCCCGTTGCTAAGAGGGTAAAATTTTTTTTACCAAAAAAAATTTTGGGAGGGGAGAGTGGAAAGATTGAAATTAAATACAAAAAAATTTAGAAGAATTAAGTATTTTTCAGTGCGGATTTTAATGTGGTAATTATTTGAGTTTTTTTAGTGTTATTATTTTTGCAAACCGCTCATTAAAACTGCTTTTGCGGTTGGTAATAAAGGGTCGGAACCTGAAGGTCTTTCAACTGTACTTTGTTGTTCACCATTTATTCTTGGTCTTTTTTGTTGCGATTGCACTTGATCAGGACTTTTAGATGATTCATCACCTTGAGAAATTAAGCTTTCAATTCGAATTCTAGCCGAACTTCTTTCCTCCTTAGAAATATTTAGTGAGGCTAAGTGATCTTTTAAAAAATCATATTGAGCATTTAATAAATGTGCTGGGACTTGATGAGTTTTGCATAAATTTAGCAAATATTTAATATTTACATCATCAGCTTTTTTGATATTTGAATTATCTTGCCAAAACAGCAAATAAGTTTCTTTATTTTGATTTAATTTGGCCTGTTGTTCATCACTTAAATTCTGAATTGGCGAATCTTCAAAAGCGCCGTAATCAAGTAAAAAATCTATAATTCTATTCTTTTTTTCTGGTGATAAATTAGAATTTGCAACGAATGATAATGGTAATTTTTTTGCATTATCCGGATAGCAAACTATTGATTCGTTGACCAAATTCGGATTTATTTGCAATAAATATTCAGCATTTTCAATTTTTTCTTTCAGCGCAAAACCAAATGGGGTTATTTCTGCTCCACTTGAAATAATTTCGGCTTTTTTGATATTACATTTGGATTGAGTTGGAGAATTAATTTTAATATTTCGGGGTCTTCATTTAAAATAGCAAGGGCAGTTGGTGTTCTTTTTAAATTACTTTTAAAATATACAGTTTCATCGAAAATTAAATTAGGATCCATATCCAGCAAAAGCTTAATTATTTCAGGTTTTTTATTAATAATGGCAATAGCCATAGGAGTTAATTCATAATTTTCTGGATAAATTAGGGCCGTTTGATGTCTTAATGCCAAAGAGCGTTCTAGTAAAAAACTTGTTATTTTAGCTTTTCCAGTTTTTATAGATACACCAATTGGAGGTAGTAATATTCCATTTTCAATATTTTCAGCGGGATAGGTAAGTGAATTTGGCTTTTTACTTAATTAAAAGCTCAATCATTCTAGGATTGTTTTTTGTAACGGCAACCCCAATTGGACTTAATTCCGAATCAGGATGTTTTATGGCGGTTTTAAAATTAAGTTGTGGATTTTTTTCTAATAGAAATTTTACTAATTTAGGTTTATTAAGTGCAATTGCCATAGCAATTGGTGATAATTCGTTTCGATTAGCCATTTTGTATGCAGGTTGCTCTGATAATGGCGAATTTTCTAAAAATAGCGATCTAAAATTTGCATCATTAATCAAATCATCTTCCCTAAGAAATTTAATCATGTCACCAACTATAGAAATTTTACCATCATTATGATTAATATCGAATTCAAATAATTCAGCGATATTGGAGCGGTTATCTTCGATTATTTCTTTGAAATCATCGATAGTAAGTGTTAATTGTTTTTGTTCGGCTTGATAAAGTTTTTGAACAATTTCAATTTTATTCATGTTTAAAATAAATTAATTATTATAAAATATAAGTAAATAATTTATATAACTAATTCTATAATAATAAATAATTTTTATATTTATTATGCAAAATTAAATATATTATTTTAATTGTGAATTTAAAAAAAATGAAGATATTTAGATAAATATTATTTTTTTAGGAATTTGGCGAGGTCTCGGATGTGAGAAATTGTGCTTATATTCATGTCGCCGAGGGACTTTTTTAAATTATCAAAATTCTTATTTTTTTCATTAGCTTTTGGAATTAAACAATTTTTAAAACCGAGTTTTTGTGCTTCTTTAAGTCGAGTTTCTAGATTGCTAACCATTCGAATTTCGCCACTCAAACCAATTTCGCCAACGGCAATTGTTGACGAGGGAAGGGCGATGTCACGAGCCGAGGAAATCAAGGCACAGGCAACTGCTAAATCAGCGGAGGTTTCGATGATTTTTAAGCCACCAACTACATTTAAATAAACTTCCTTGTCAAATAAATTTAAGCCAAAGCGATTATTCAAAACCGCAATAATCATGGCTAATCGGTTTAAATCCCAGCCAACCACTGCTCGCCTTGGAGTTGGAATAAAGGATGGAGCAACTAAGGCTTGAACCTCAGCCAAAATCGGACGAGATCCTTCAATTCCAGCAAAGACGGCAGTTCCTGAGGTTTTATTGTCGTAAGAGGCTAAAAATAATTCACTTGGATTAGAAACTTCGGACAAGCCGATTTCATTCATTTCAAATACCCCAATTTCATTGGCGGGCCCAAAACGGTTTTTTATGGCACGCAAAATTCTAAAATGCAAATCCTTTTCGCCCTCAAAATATAAAACGGTATCGACCATATGCTCTAAAACTTTTGGTCCAGCGATTTGCCCGTCTTTAGTGACATGGCTTACTATTAGCAAAGTTATATTATTTTTCTTGGCGAAAATTGTTAATTCTCCAGCCGAAGCTCTCACT
>JALREU010000013.1:13433-18608 GCA_023256705.1 Rickettsiales bacterium | reverse complement strand
TCCAAAAGAACTAGTTTTCTTGATTTTAGCACATTTCGCTATGGATTAAATGATGATTATGAAGCTCAAATTATTGCCAATCCAGTCGTAAAATTTGCAAATAATGGTGAAAAAGAGCTATCATATGGCGAAAGTTTTTTGCGTTTTAAAAAAAATATTTATGGAAATGATGAAGGTTCGCAAGCGCTTGCAATTACTGGTTTTGTCCGTATCAATAAGTCACCAAAAAATTTAATAAATTCCAATTTAAGAGGCGGTTTGATTGCTCCTTTTCAATTTCATATTAATAAATATTTTGATTTTGGTGGTATGTTGCAATTAAATTATTATAAAAAAAATCATAATAATTATTTTGGATTTATTAATTCATATTATTTATCGGCTAATATTAATAATAAAATTAGCTCATATGTTGAATTTTATTCTTTAAAAACTAATCAAAAACTTCTGCAAAATTATTTAGATTTTGGAGTAAATTATTTAATTAATGCAGATTTAAAAATTGATATTGGATTGAATAAGGGCCTTTCAAATAAAGCGGATCGCATCAATTACTTCCTCGGCTTTGCTAAAATTTGGTAAATAGGTTAAAGAATTTTCCATGGGTTTTTTTAATTCAAAGTTAATAATTTTTAATTAAAATACAAAAAAAACTTAATTTAAAAATTTAATGCATAATTCAATTGCAACCATTAATTTAATCTATTATGCCTACCAAAGTTTCTTCATGAATTTTTTATTGTGTTAAAAAATCTTCTTCTCTTTTTTGTTATTCTTTTAAATATTTCTTAAATTTCTCAAATAATTTTTATTGTTAAAATCCAATAAAAAAAATATCTAATATCTATATAATTTTGAAAATCTTGGATATTTTATAAATTAAATTTAGCTTATGATATTGCACAAAATCTGTTAGATTTTTCTATTTTTTCATTTAATTTTTCTAAAAAAGGGTTTGATAAGGAACTCGATGGAGTTGAGCATCTTTTTTTTATCTCCTCTAATACATCTTTATTGTGAATGGTTTCCAAAATCTTTTCACAAAAAAAATTTTTTTGTTTATTTTTGGCTAATAAAAAAGTATCAGCTATTTCTTCTTTATTTGAGGGGTTGTTAATATTATTAAGAGCAAATTGGTTATTTTTAAATATTTTGAATAATTATTTATAGCGGTGTTAGAATCGATTTTGATTAAAATATTCAAAAATTCAACAGTTACCAATGGATGTTGCATTTCTTCATAAATCTCATAATTATTTGGGTTCTCAAATTTTTCTATCATATCTTGATAATCGGGTCTATTAACTCTTGGTGTTGAGGTTGTAGATGATATCTCAGAATCTGATTCTCGATTTTGATTCATATTTTAATTTTTTTTAACATTTACAATAAAATTCAATGGTTTCTTTTAATCTTTCTTCAAATGTTTTGGAAGGTTTAAATCCTAATTGGCGAAATGATTTGTCGTTTGATATTGCATAGCGAAAATCATGTCCTGCACGGTCTTGAACGAATTTAATTTGTGATTTATAAGATTGACCATCGACTCTTGGTTTATAATCATCAAGAATTTCACAGATTTTGTGGGCAATTTCGATATTTTGTAGCTCTTTCTCGCCACCAAATAAATAGGTTTCATCGATTTTTCCATTCTTTAAGGCCAACTCAATGCCATCGCAGTGATCGCCAACATAAATCCAGTCGCGAATATTTTTGCCATTGCCATAAATTGGAATATCTTTATTTTGGATACAGCTACGAATTATGGTTGGAATTAGTTTTTCGCGATGTTGAAACGGGCCAAAATTATTTGAACAATTAGTAATAATTGTTGGTAATTTATAAGTTTCGCTCCATGCGCGAACTAAATGGTCTGAAGAAGCTTTTGAGGCAGAGTAGGGTGAGTTTGGTTGATAACGACTATTTTCGTTAAAAGGCTTATCATCAAGGTTTAATGAACCAAAAACTTCATCGGTGGAAACATGGAGGAAGCGGAAATTTTCTTTTTTTTCGTCGGATAAATTTTTGTAATAACTCAATGATGCTTGAAGCATTGAAAAGGTTCCGTTAATATTGGTTAGAATAAAAACACCTGGTTTAGAAATAGAATTATCAACATGACTTTCGGCAGCGAAATTAACCACCCAATCAATTTTGTAGGTCATTAATAAATTTTGAATTAAAGCAGTTTCGTTGATGTCAGCTTTGGTGAATTTATAATTTTGATGATTTGCAACATCGCTAACATTTTCAAGGTTTCCAGCATAGGTTAGTTTATCGATATTTATCACAAAATTGCCTTGAGCAATTTGTTTTTTTACAAAACAACTTCCAATGAAGCCACAACCACCTGTAACTAAAATATTTTTCATATTTTTTTAATTATTTTATTTTTAAAATTGGCAATTTTTTCTTCAATCATTTTGTGAACTAAATATGAGAATAATATTGCAACGATAATATTATAAAAATTATTTTTAAATATCAAATTGTTAAAAAATTGATGAAATAAATATAGCGGAAAAGTTAAATCTGAAAAAATCTTAATTATCTTAAAATTTTTAAAATAATCTCTAAAAACAAAGCTAAGCAAAAAAATTATCAAGCCGATAATTCCTGAAAAATAAATTATAAAATCATAATTATAAATTTTAATAAATATCAAATATGTAATGAAGATTGAAGCAATTAATATCGTTAAATTTAAAATCTTTTTGCAATTGTCATTGAAATATAAATAAATGATGGAGCCAATAAGAACATAATTTAGATTGGCTAGAGTTAGGCAAATATATGGATTTGATTTTGAATAATTATGATAAAAAAACAAAAAAATTACATTGAAAATTTGTAGCAAAAAAATCTTGAAAATACTTAAATTGTTTGAATAAAATAAAATTGCCAAAACAATATAAAACAAAAATTCCACCCGCAAAGTCCACTCAACAGCAGTAATTGTATAGCTTTTTGATAAATCTCCGATTGGTAAAATTAATTGCAGTATGATATTAATAAAAATCGATGTTGAGTTGCTTTCTAGAAAAAAAAAATAAAATACAAAGGCTAGAAAAAAAAGTGGGTAAATCCGTAAAAATCTGGCAATTAAAAAATCTTTAATATTGCGGTATTTATTGATAATATTAGCAATAATAAAGCCTGAAATTAACAAAAAGATACTTACCCCAAGATTGCCAATTGAGTAAATAAAATGTTCAGAGACTTTGATTTTATAATTAAAAAAAAATCGGTAATGTTGGCAAATTACTAAAAAAATACTTAAAATTCTAAGATAATCCAAAAAAACAATTCTGATCATTAAAATTTTGGGTTATTTTTATATTCGCTAAAGCTTGGTAAATTATTATCTTTTAATGAAATTATTGGATTGGCTACTTGCCAATCAATATTTAATTCTGGATCGTTAAATTTAATTCCACCATCTCCTTCTTTTGAAAAACTGTTATCGACCTTATACATTACATCGGCTGGTTTATTATCTAGAACCGAAAACCCATGGGCAAAACCAGCTGGAATGAATAACAAGGTGCCATTTTGTGCACTTAATTCAATTGAGAAATATTTGCCAAAAGTTGCAGAATTTTTACGAATATCCACCGCAATATCCAAAATTTTACCAGTTAAGCAACCAACTAATTTGGCTTGAGCTGGATTGGTTTGATAATGCAAACCCCGAATCACATTTGCATGAGAAAAGGAATGATTATCCTGAAAATAATCGGTTGGTAAGCCAAATTCAGTAAATAATTTTTTATTGTAGCGTTCTACAAAAAATCCACGGTCATCATGATGAATTTTTAATTTAATAATTTTTAATCCAGCAATTGGTGTGTCTAAAATTTCCATAAATTTAATTTTTAAAATTATTAATCGCTTCAACAACTCTCTCGAGCTCTGATTTTTTAAGTGTTCGATAAATCGGAAGACTTAAAACTTCACGGTGAATTTTTTCAGTAATTGGTAAATTTAAATTTTTAAGTTCGCCATAAGCTTTTTGCTGGTGCGGAGGGATTGGATAGTGAATAAATGTTTGAATATGCTTGGTTTCGAGTAGATATTTTTGCAAATTGTCACGATTTGGATGTCTAACCACATATAAATGCCAAACATGAGAGTTGGTATTTTTAGGGATTTCTGGGCAAATTATGTCTGGGTTGTTAATGTTTTTTGAATAAAACTTGGCGATTTTTTGACGAGCCAAATTATCTTGAGTAAGTTTTTTTAATTTTATTCTTAAAAAACCCGCTTGAATTTCATCGAGTCTTGAATTGGTGCCTTTGAATAAATTGTGATATTTTTGATGAGAGCCATAGTTGCGAAGGGCTTTTATGGTTTGATATAATTCAAAATCATTGGTAGTAACTGCTCCAGCATCGCCCAAAGCTCCTAAATTCTTTCCGGGATAAAAACTAAATCCACTGGCATCTCCTAAATTTCCAACTTTTAATCCAGAATCTGGGTCGATAGCGCCATGACTTTGAGCGCAATCTTCAATAATTTTTAAATTAAATTTACTTGCAATATTTTTGATTTTAGAAAAATCTGCGCATCTACCATATAGGTGAACAACCATAATTGCTTTGGTTTTGGAGGTAATTTTTTCAGCAATTAAATTTGGATCTATGTTAAAGGTTTTAATGTCTGGCTCAACTAAAATTGGCTTTAAATTATTGGCACTAATTGCTAAAATTGAAGCAATATATGTATTGGCGGGAACAATAATTTCATCGCCATCTTTGAATATGCCAAGTTCTTTATAGGCTCTTATGATTAGTATTAGAGCATCAAGACCGTTGGCAACTCCAAGGCAATATTTGTTTTCACAAAAATTTGCAAATTCTCTTTCAAAATTTTCATTTTCTTCGCCAAGTAAATAGTGTCCACTTGAAAGTAATTTTTTTACCATTACTTTGAAATCTTTTTCAAAATTTTTGTTTAGATTTTTTAAATCTAAAAATTTAATTAACTCCATATTTATAAAATATATCTTAAATCCATAATTTTTTTATTGCTAAATTCGGGAAAATTTTTAATTGTTTTGAATTCTGCCCACTCAGTAAGTATAACGATATTGTCGGTTATATCAAAACACTCCTTCAAATTCTGGCAATAAATAATTTTATCGCCAAGGATTTTTTGAGTATTTATGATGGCTTG
>JALREU010000013.1:0-13410 GCA_023256705.1 Rickettsiales bacterium | reverse complement strand
AAATTATCAGCAAGTAAGAATTTAATTATTTCAATGGCAGGACTCATGCGAACATCGTCGGTGCCTGCTTTAAAGGCTAATCCTAAAACCGCAATTTCTTTTTTATCAAAAAATTTTTGAATTTTTTCTGCCATTTTTTTGAAGCGATTATAATTCGAATCGATGACTTGATTTATAATGCTAAGTTCCATTTGATTTTGCTTAGCGATAAATTTTAAGGCCATAGAGTCTTTAGGAAAACATGATCCGCCAATTCCTGGTCCGGGGTTTAAAAAAGCCTTGCCAATTCTATGGTCAAGACCCATGCCAAGAGATAAATCTTTAATATTTGCCTTGACTTTACTTGCCAATTCTTCCATTTCATTGATGAAGCAAACTTTGGTCATTAAGAAGGCATTGGAAGCATATTTGATAAGTTCTGCGGTAGTAATATCAGTATATAAAATTGGAAAATTTTTTTCAATCCAATATTGGTAAAGTTGATTTAATTGAATTTTACAATTTTCATGGTCGATACCAAGAACAATTCGATCTGGATTCATGAAGTCTTCTATAGCAAAGCCTTCGCGCATAAATTCTGGGTTAGAAGCGATGTGAATTTTGTGTTCGCAATTATCCTGTAAAATTTTTTGGATAGCAAAATTTGTTCCAACTGGCACGGTGGATTTGGTGATGAAAATTTTATCTTCTTTGATAAAATTTTTTGCCGAGGAGATTGCCTGATGAATATAGCTTAAATCTGCTTCCCCTGTGATTTCATTTTGAGGAGTACCAACTGCTAAAATAATAATTTGGCTAAAATTAACTGCCCTTGACATATCGTCGGTAAATTCAATATGTTTAGTGTCAACGGCTTTGGCAAGCATTTCTTCAAGACCAGCTTCAAAAATAGTGGGAATTTTATTTTGTAATTTATGAATTTTGTTTTGGTCATTGTCAATGCATAAGACCTGATGCCCAACATTTGCAAAGCAAAGAGCTGAGGTAAGTCCAACATAACCTGATCCAATTATTGTGATTTTCATGATTTTTTTATTAATTTTCTTGCTAAGAATTTAATCAAACAAAATAAAAAAGCAAGTTTGTAAAAGGTAAATAAAATAATTTCCTTAAAAATAACTCTTGATTTATAAAGTAAATAACTTTTACTAAATATATTATCAAAAATAAAATAAATATTTAAAGTAACTATGACTACAACAATTATTAATGATAATGAACAAGACTCAATTATTCCTAAATCAGGTGAATTGCTAAAAAAAGTCGATGAAATATCTCAGGAATTAAAAATTGATGGCAAGGATTTGGAGCAATTTAAAGAAAGAATTTCTAACTCACTATCTAATTCTCAAGATGCTGATGAAATGAAGGATATGGCAAAATCCGCAGGAAAACTTGCATTAAATGGTGCTTCAGCTTTGTTTGCTATGGACCCAACTATGATGGCTTTATCTTTTATTTTAAATTTTATTTTAGAAAATGCTGTTAGTAATTTATCTGATATTAAAAGTGATAAAGAGCAAAAAGAACAAGAGGATTTAGAAAAATTTGAAAAATTATTTAATAAAATTTTTTCTAAAGAAAATTTTGAAAAATTTGCTGAAAACGCCGACAAATTATTTAATTATTTGTTTAAAAAAGATGATAAAATTGATGAAAAAGCCATTGATAAATTTGTCGATTTTTTTGAAAAAATAAAAATTGATGATGATAAAAAAGACAATGCCATAAGTTTTTTAAGTATTATTTCTGAAAAATTTAGGGAAGAAGGGCATGATAATTTTTCTGAAAAATTTTCTAAATTACCCGGTAAGAATGGCTTAGATAGAGACTTGTCGAAAAAATTTGCGGAGAAGGAATTAGAATTTTTATCGGGTTCTTATTCAAGTGATGAATTTATAAAACAAACGAAAATAAGAAACCAAAATGGATTTGTTTCCATGATTGAACAACAAAGATCTCGTGATCTTCGAGTTCAAAAAAGCCGATAGTCGAAAAAATATTTTTAAGCAAAGCGGTAAAAACTTATCAATTCAAGCCTTGAAAATATTTTATAGTATTTTTGAGACCATATTTTAAATCAATTTTTGGTGACCATAAATATTTTTGGTTGGCAAGGCTAATGTCAGGACAGCGTTGCTTTGGGTCGTCTTGTGGAAGGGGTAAAAATTTGATTTGGCTTTTTGAATTGGTTAAATCAATCACCAATTTTGCTAAATCTTTTACACAAAATTCTTGTGGATTGCCACAATTGATTGGTCCAAAAAAATTGTCATTGGCAAAAGCAAATTTACATAAAATTTCTAATAAATCTTCAATATAACAAAAACTTCGGGTTTGCAAGCCGTCGCCATAGATTGTTATATCTTGATTGTTTAAGGCTTGATTAATAAAATTACTAACAACCCGACCATCATTTTTATCCATAAATTCGCCATAGGTGTTAAAAATTCGTAAGATTTTTATCGGCAAATTTTCCATACGATGATAGCCGTAAAGCAAAGTTTCGCTGGCCCGCTTGCCTTCATCATAACATGAGCGAATGCCAATTGGATTGACATTGCCCCAATAATTTTCTGGCTGTGGATGAATTAAGGCGTCGCCATAGATTTCGCTAGTTGAGGTGAAAATTATAGTTGGGAAATAATCTTGTTTTTGTTGTAAATTTTTTGCCAAATTAATCAAATTTTCATTGCCCCAAACCGAAGTCTTGAAGGTATAAATTGGGTCTAATTGGTAACGAGGAGGAGATGCTGGGCAGGCGAGGTTGAAAATATAATCAATTGGTTGATTTTTAAAAAAATTTAAATCAGTAAAATCATCGATAATATTTTTTTCTAAAAAATGAAATTTGTTTGCGGAAATATTGTGTTCATTAATAAAGTTTTTGATTGATAATAAATTTTGTTTGGAGCTAGAATTATGGTTATCAATGGCAAAAATTTGATGATTTTTTGCTAATAATTTTAGGCAGAGATTGGTGCCGATAAAGCCTGTTGCCCCAGTGATTATAATGGATTTTTCATTCATATTATCAAGTTTAAAATTAAAATCAAAGTTGATTTTGATAGTTTTTATTAATTTTATTGACTAGTAAAAGTGTTTTTTTAAAATTTCACTTACATTATAAAACTTTAAAAATAATTTATAACTAATGTTTTCAAAAATTAATAGGGCAAAGAAAAATATCGAAAAAAAACTTGCCAAAAAATTGGTAATGACTTTGCTCGTTAAAAATGAAGATGATGTTCTTGAAGAAAATATCAAATTTCATTTGGCAAGCGGGGTTGATTTTATTATTGCAACTAACAATAACTCAACTGATAAAACGCGCGATATTTTGATTAAATATCAAGAGCTTGGTAAATTAGAATTAATCGATGAAACCGATGACACCTTCAATCAAATTGTTTGGGTCAATCGAATGATTGAGATTGCCAAAAATAAATATCAGGCAGATTGGATCATGAATGTTGATGCTGATGAATTCTGGTATTCAAGACATGGCAACCTTAAATTATCATTGCCAGAAAATAATAATATCAATGCCATGATGGTCTCTGGTATGCATATAAATCCACAACCTGCGGGCGAGATTTTCAAAATTCGTGCAAATATGAAGGGTCAGGTCTCGGCTCATTTTAAGGTAATACACAGTGCCAAGGGTTATAAAATGATTTCGGCTGGTAATCATAATGTTAGTTTGAAATTAGGTTATCGAAAAATGATTGCCACTAACGATATTTTTATTTTTCATTTTTGGACTCGTTCAATTGAACAATATGAACGAAAAGTAATTAATACTTTTAAATCCATTGAAAATGGTCTTGCTCAAAATGTTTTAGATAAAGGTTTTGGTAGTCATATAGTTATTCAATATAACCAAATTAAAGAAGGTAAAATGTCGGAAGTCTATGATTCATTAGTTAATGCGAGCGGAGATAATTTTTTGATTGATAATCGACTTTACGATTTTATTCAAAATAACTACAAAAATCCTGAACAAATTTTGGCAATTCAAAATTATATTAATAATTACCCATATAAATCATCGGTTAAATATAAAATAGATAAAATTATTTTATCTTGTAAACGCCGTAAAAACGAGTTTTCGAATTATTTTAAAAGAAAATAATCAGTGTTTTTTAGATTAACTATTTTTAATAATTAAAATATTATGTCAAAAATTTTGGTTACAGGTGGTTGCGGTTTTATTGGTTCTAACATGACCAATCTATTGCTTCAGCAGGGCTATGAAGTTATTGTAATTGACGATTTTAGTAATAGTTTTCGACCATTATTTTCTCATCAAAATCTCACAATTATTGAATCAAATATATCAAACAGCGATTTGCTTACTAAAATTTTTCAAGAAAATAAGATTTACGCAGTTTTCTATTTTTCGGCAAGTATTGAGTCAAAAATTTCGATGGAAAAACCCGAATTTTATTTTCGTAACAATGTAATAAATACTCTAAATTTCTTGGAAATTTTGCTAAAATTTTCTTCGCAAACCTATTTTGTTTTTTCTTCTACTGCCTCGGTTTACGAGTCTTCGAATAATTTAATCGACGAAGATAACCCAAAGAAGCCAGAAAATGTCTATGGCAAAACCAAATTATTCATTGAAAATGTTTTACAGGATTATGGCAAAATTCATGGCTTAAAATACGCCATTCTTCGCTATTTTAATGCTTGTGGTGCCGATATGGATTATAATTTAGGAGAAAATAGAAAATTTGAGACTCATCTAATTCCTTTGTTAATGAGAGCAATGGTGCGTGGCGATATTGATTTTTATATTTATGGTAATGATTATAACACCAAAGACGGCACTTGTATTCGTGATTTTGTTCATGTCAAAGATATTGCTCTAGCACATTTGGCGATGCTAAATTATTTGCAAAATAATCCTGCCTCGCATTATTATTTTAATATTGGCACGCAGTCAGGCTTTTCGGTTCAAGAAATTGTCAATAAGGCGATTGAAATTACAAAAATTAAATTTGATATCAAATATAAACCTCGACGAATTGGCGACCCAGATTCCTTGGTGGCTTCAAATCAAAAAATTAAAACTCAATTAAATTGGCAACCTAAATTTTCCTCAATTGAAAATATCATTGAAACTGCCTGGAAATTTGAAAAATTCCTAGCAAAAAAATGAGTGATTTAAAACAACAAATTCTTAAATTAGTCAAGGATTTTTATGATGAAAATCATTTTGAAGACTTGCATAAAATTCAAACCATTTGCTATCAATAAATATTTAAATCGGTTTAATAATTAATCATTAAAATATCGTTTAGAAAAATCTAGATTTATTGAAATTTCTTCATTTGAATTTGTAATTAAAAACACCAAAATTTTACTTGTAATTGCCAAAAAAATTTAAAATTCTTAAAAATTAATTCTTTCTCTTTCTATAACTAATGGTTTTTTTCTAACCTGATTATAAATTGCTAAAATATATTCACCCAAAATTCCAATAAAAAATAACTGAACTCCGCCAAAGAAAAATAGGGCAATAATAACGGTTGGAATTCCGCGATTAGCTTCTGGAATTAGGCCGAGTTTTGCAATTACGGCAACATAAATTGCATAAAAAAAACTTAAAGTTGATATTATAATTCCAGCAATTAAAGACAATCTTAATGGCGCTCCGCTAAAACTAACAATGCCGTTAATGCCCTGATTAAACATATGTTTTAAGCTATTATGGGAAACCCCTTTTTTTCTTGATTGCCATGTGTAAGAAATTCCAAAGGAACGAAAACCGCAATCAAAAGTCATTAAGCGCATAAATGGCTGAGCATCATCAATTTGTTTCATAGCATTTATAACTACTCGATCCACTAACTGAAAATCTCCAGCATCTGGAGGGTAATCGACATAGGTCAAATTTGATAGTAATCGATAATAGAATTTACGAGCGTTTCTAATGAAAAATCCTTCTTGTCTCTTGCTTCGCATGCCGTAAACAATTTCATAACCTTCTTCCCATTTTTTTATAAAATCAGGAATTAATTCTGGTGAATCTTGTAAATCAACTGGAAGAAATAATAAAACCGCATCTCCAGATGAGTTAATTACGCCATTAAAGGTGTTTTTTAATATTCCAAAATTTCTGGAATTTACAATAATTTTGATTCTAGGATCGGTTTCAGCTAATTGTTTTAGTAATTTT
Source organism: Rickettsiales bacterium (assembly GCA_023256705.1). GTDB lineage: Bacteria > Pseudomonadota > Alphaproteobacteria > Rickettsiales > UBA1997 > CAILUF01. The sequence continues at coordinate 7,223 of JALREU010000013.1, read as the reverse complement.
AGGGTTTTGTCTGTGGAGCAATTATCGCAAAAGATATGCTCAAGTTCGTAATTAGATAATTTTTCCTTAAATATATTGCGTACAGCCTCCACGCATTCTAAAATACTATCTTCTTCATTGTAGCAAGGTGTAATAATGGAAATTTTTTTCTTTAACATAAGGATTTTTGTTCAATGTTTTGCCAAAGTGAATTAACTTTGTAATATAGTTTTAAATTGTTTGTTTCATTGTTAAAAAGGTCTAAAATTCCACTCTTTAAATAAGGAATTCTTTGATCTTTTGAACTATTGATACTAACTGGCGATGATTGAAATGGATTGTTTAGCGAAATCGTTTCTTCATCGATTTTGCTGATAATAAAATTGGTTTTATTGCTTTTAGAATTAATGCTGATTCGACAAGGTTTCAAATTGTCGCCTATAAATTCAGCTTCCCAGCTCTCAACTTCATTTTTTTGCGATGATTGCATTTTAGAAAATGATGTTTTGCTATATCCAATTTCTGCAAGTAAAGCGATTAAATGAATGCCATAAAATCTTAAGGCCCCGCCCCCAAGATTATGTTTTCTTTTCCATGTTTTTAAGTTTTTTTGGTAATGATTTGCACAAAAATTCCAAGAAATATTTTTAAGATTTTGTGGGTTATTTAATAAATCTTTACCCCAATTTGTATATCTAAAATTATAGCCTATGTGAAATTTTTTTCCACAAAATTTTAGCGCACTTAAAAGTTTTTTTGCGGAATTTGGAGAGAAGGAGAGTGGTTTTTCTAAAAAAATATGTTTGATGTTGTTATGCCCAAAGCATTTTTTAACAAATAAATTTTGTTGCTTAGGTGGAAGAGCTATTACAACGCAATCGCAGGTTTCTAAAATTACTTCTTCACTATCTTCCCATTTGATAATGTTATAAAATTCGCAAATATCATTTCTGGATTTTAAAATTTCTTGATAATTGCTTGGTAGTATAATTTTGGTATCTTGAATTTGAGATAAAGCTGGTAAATATCCGTAAAGCCCAAACCCCCTGCCAAATATCGCAACTTTTCTCATATTTTTAAAGTTTGATTTAAATAATATCAATTATTTTACCAAGATAACCTTTATTTTCCATATAAATTTTAATTTCATTGGAAATATGCCATGCAAAATTTAACAATGGTTTGTTATCCGAGAAATTGAATTCATTATCTGATAAAATTGGAATTCTAGTGGCGGGAACATAATGATTTATCTTTTCTGATAATGGTTTTTCGTAAACAGCTTCAATTAAATTTTCATCCAAATTTAACATTTTAACGATAATTGCAGCTCTTCCGGGGAAGGCTTTTGCTCGTAATTTTCCATGAATTTTAACAAGATTTTCAATTTCATTGCGTTTGGCCATTCTCCATGGATCAATCTTTGATACTAATTTTGTAAAATCTTGGTAGAAATTTTTTTCACTCGCCAATATTTCTTTAAGATTGGAATTGTTTTTGTTAAATTTTGATGAATAAATTACTCTAATATTGCCATTGTAACGCGAAGGAAATTCGGCATAATCAATTTGCATACCCAATGATTTGCCAATATGGGCAAATGAATTGCAACTATAAGTTCTGGGATGTTCGTGATAAAAAGTGTCAAACTGAAATTTATCAATTACCGCACCAAGATAGTGGTTTTCGATAATAATTATAGTTTCGTCATGAAGAAGAATTTTTAATGCCTTAATCAATGCTTGCAAATCTTCAATATGAGCAAAAACATTGGTAAAAGTTATAACATCAACTTTACCATATTTTGCGACAAAATCTGTAGAAATTTTTTCATTAAAAAAATCATTAATAATTTCGTGCCCATTTTTAATTGCATCTTCATAGGCGCTGGTTGGTTCAATGCCGAAGGTTGAGGCACCTTTATCTTTAAAAAAGGATAATAAGCTACCATCATTACATCCAATATCTAGGACTTTTTTTTGATTTAAGCTTCCATAATTTTTTTCAAATGATTCAACTAATGCCATCATACCATTTAAAACATCGCCAGTATGTCTTGAGCGATAATGATATGTTTTAGGAAAAAGCTCCTTTTGAGGAATTTGAAATTTTTGATGAGCAGTGAGGCAATTTTTACAAAAAAGAATTTCTATTGGATATTCTTTACATGTTCTCTGGCTTCCAAATTCCACAAGATCATCGCACATTGGATGAAGACCTAGGTCAAGAATTTTTTCTAAATCTTGATTTCCGCAAACTTCACATTTATTAATTAAATTAAGCATGATTTTATGAATTTAAATAAGAATTAATTTGTTTAAGTGATTGCTCTCGCATATCATCGCCAGATAGCCAAGATTTATGCCATTTGGCAATTTCCTCTAAAGTTTTTTCTAAACTCCATTTTGAATTCCACCCTAATAAATTATTGGCTTTGGTGCTATCTAGCGCAAGAAGTTGCGATTCATGTGGTTGATGCTTAGTTTCTAATTCATACTCAATTTTTGTTTCGTAATGTGATAATAAATTTTTAATAATCCATTCTACAGATTTTGTTGCAGAAGCTGGTGGACCGAAATTCCAAGCTGATGAAAATTCATCGCTATTTTGCCATAGCTTTTGTGCTAATATCAGATAACCAGATATTGCCTCAATTACATGTTGCCAAGGTCTTGTAGCATTTGGGTTGCGGATATATAATTTATTTTTTTTATCAAAGTTTTTTAAAATATCGGGTATCAATCTATCTTCAGACCAATCGCCACCTCCAATTACATTTCCAGCTCTAGCTGTGGCTAGGCCTATTTTGTTATTTGAAAAAAATGATGTTCGATAAGATTCACAAATTAATTCAACACAGGCTTTGCTGTTGGAGTAGGGGTCTCTTCCTCCCAATGGATCATTTTCACGATAACCCCAAATCCATTCATTATTTTTATAGCATTTGTCGCTAGTTATAACAATTATGCTTTTTATAGATTTTTGTTTTCTGATGGCCTCAAATAAATTTACCGTTCCCATTACATTGGTCTTATAAGTTTCCAAAGGATTTTCATAAGAAGCCCTAACTAAGGGTTGCGAAGCCAGATGAAAGACTATTTCGGGTTCTTGCGAGGAAATTGCATTACTCAAAGATGAAAAATCGCCAATATCTTGCAAAGTAGATGTCATATAATTTTCTATCTTTGCCAAATTAAAAAGATTAAAATTAGTTATCGGAGGTAGGGAATATCCGTAAATATTTGCCCCCATTTCTTGAAGCCATAAAGATAACCAACTTCCTTTAAAGCCAGTATGACCAGTTATAAAAACTTTTTTATTTTTCCAAAAATTCTGGTCTACCATATTTTCCAAGGCGCTTGATTATTTTCCCACATTAATTCAAGATTTTTTTTGTCTCTAAGAGTATCCATAGCCGACCAAAATCCATGATGTTTATAAGCCACTAATTCTTGATTTTTTGCAAGTTTTTGAAGAGGTTCTTGTTCCCAGATTGTATTATCGCCTTCAATTAAATCAAAAATTTCAGGCTCAAGAACAAAAAATCCACCATTGATCCAAGCACCATCGCCAATTGGTTTTTCTTGAAAGCCAATAACATTATCTTTATCAAAAGCTATAGCCCCAAAGCGTCCAGGGTTTTGAACTGCTGTAACGGTTGCCAGTTTTTTATTTTTTTTATGAAAATTTATTAATGCATTTATATCAATATCCGCCACCCCATCGCCATAGGTCATGCAAAAACTATTATTGCCAACATAATCTTTGATTCGCAAAATCCTGCCCCCCGTCATCGTGTCTAAGCCAGTATCAATCATGGTAATTTTCCATGATTCAGCCCTTTTTTTATGAATTTCAATATTGTTATTGGATAAATCTATGGTTATGTCGCTGGTATGAAAAAAATAATCTGCAAAATATTTTTTGATAACCGATCCTTTATAGCCACAACAAATAATGAAGTCGTTAATGCCATAAGTGCTATATATTTTCATTATGTGAGTTATTATCGGGCTATTGCCAATCTCGATCATGGGCTTAGGATAAAATTGCGACTCCTCGTTAATTCTAGTTCCGTAGCCTCCAGCAAGAATAACTGCTTTCATTGTTTATTTTTTTATTAATTATTTTAACCAAATATTGATTTGACTATTTATAACCTAATTTTAGATAATTTTCAATTTATATTTTAGTTTTAAACTATTAATTTGAGTTAATCTATCAATAAATTGAAAATTTTTTTAATTAAATAAAATCCCTTAAAAACCAAGATTATGTACATAAATGTCGATCGGCAATCTCGATTATTACGAAATCTGGCTGATTTTTTTTGATAATATCGTAAAAAATTTCAGAATCGATTTTATAATTCCAGAAATTCCAAATATTGCGAAATGAACTGCTCAAAAACCGTCCCAAACCAGTATTTAAAAATGAGTCATGAAATATTATTAAATCAATATTATTGCTTTCATTAAAATAATCATCAGTTTCAAAATCTGCATATTTTTTTCCTGAATAAACTTTATTAATTTTATGACTTTTATTTTCGATATCAATATTAACTATATCTTCAATTAAATCGTCGCGATTCATCATTTTAGCGAAGTCGCCACTTACATTTTTTTGAATTTTGGTTGATAAAATCGGCAAAATTTTTATGTTTTTTTGGTAATTTTTATTTATAAATTTAATGATTTCTTGATAAGAATAATATGCACCATAATCATTAAAATGGGTATCAAATTTACGATAAATTATTTGTTTAGAATTTTCAATTTTTAGAGGTTCCAGTAAATCTAAAATAGCAAATTTATTGCCAGAATTTAGCTTTATTAAATTATCAATAACCTCTTGGCGTTTAGAGGATTTTCTGATTTGGCTTGGCAATAAATCTGGTAATATTTGGGCTTTAGTTGGTATGATTACAAAAATTATCGCAATATCTTGATTGTAATTTTTAATAAAATTTTTGAGATTATCAAAATTATTATTTTTACAATTTTTTCCTTCATAAAAATCAAGCTCTTGAGAGTAAAAATAAAAATTATCTAAACCTGCAGTTCCTTCTTTAATGCTGCTATCTTTGATAAATTTTTTGTTAATTATTCGATAAATTCGCATAAATAATTTCCTAACCCCAAAATGATCATCAAAATATTTTGAAATTTCGTTAAAATAAGCTTTAAATTCAGTTTCTTTGAAATTTGGAAAATTATTTAAAGTTCGATTTTCGCGATTATCGATGGTTTTATAATTAATCAATCCTTCAAGTGGAATGAAAATCACCAAAAAAATAAAAATATATACTAAAAAATACTTGTAAAATTTATCAAATTTCATATTAAAATCTAAAGTAAATAAAAGGGTTGTATGTGCTTGAAGCAAGGAACGAGACCACCACAATAAAAACTATAATTAAATAAAAATCCATCATCAACAAAACCAATTTATTTTTTGAATCAAAAATATATCTTTTGAAAAAATTTGTTGAGCCAATTAATGCAAAAAATACCAAAATCATCTGTAAAACAGAAAATTGATGAGTCAATTTTGTGTTATTGCCAAAAATTAATAATTTTGCAAGTTCTAATAAGTGATTTAGGTCATTTGCCCGAAAAATTAGCCAGCCAATGGCTACTATTATTAAGCAATAAAATAAACCAAATATTGGCATTTTGTCTAAAATTTTTTTTAAATAAATTCTTTCTAAAATTAAAAAAAATCCAAAATATAAACCCCAAATTATAAAGGTCCATTACGCCCCGTGCCATAAACCGCATAGTAAAAAGGTGATAATTAGATTGCGATAAGTTTGAAGCTTGCTTCCTCTATTGCCACCAAGTGGAATATATAGGTAGTCGCGCAAAAAACTTGAGAGTGAAATATGCCATCTTTGCCAAAATTCTTGAACTGATTTGGCGGTGTATGGATAGTTGAAATTTTCGTTAAAACGAAAACCAAATATTCTGCCAAGACCTATTGCCATTGATGAATAACCCGAAAAGTCAAAATAAATTTGCAATGAATAAGAAAATATTCCCAAAATCAAAGCTTTTTGGCTTATATCATCAATTGGCGAAGAGAAGATGCTATCGGCATAAAGCGCAAATTGATTGGCAATAATAACTTTTTTGCCAAGACCGATAATAAAGCGACGGATGCCGTAAAGCACATCATCTTGGTTAATTTTTCGATGCAAAATTTCATCTTCAACGGTTTTGTATCTAACTATTGGCCCTGCTATTAATTGTGGGAAAAATGAAATATATAATGCTAAATTGCTAATATTTTTTTGCACCTTAATTTCTTTGCGATAAAGATCGATTAAATATGACATAGCCTGAAATGTGTAAAAGGAAATGCCAATTGGCATGGTAATTTTAGGAGCTTGAAAATTTAGATGAAAAATTTTCACAAAATTTACAATAAAGAAGCCAAGATATTTAAAATAAAAAAGGATAATCAAATTAGCAAAAATTCCTAAAATCAGATAAATTTTTGCGGGATTTTCTTGATATTTATTGCATGATAGTCTCAATAAATTCAAGGGATTAATCAATGATTTTAAGATGTTATTTTTAATAATATTTTGTTGACTGTAAATTGAATTAACATGATTCAAAATATTATGATTTTTAACGGGGTTTTGTAAGGGTAAATTAACATTATGATGACGATTTATTAATAATCCAAAGCCATAATTTAACATTACGCTTAAAAGCATAATTGCCATGTAAATAGGCTCTCCCCAAGAATAAAATAGTAGCGAAAAAACCAATAAAATATAATTGGAAATCACAATATTTTTCCTAAAGAAAAAATATGCCACCATTGTTAAAGGCAGAAAATAGAAAATAAAAGTAATCGACGAAAAAAGCATAATTTATACTTATATTTGTAATTTTTTTAAATAAATAAAATTCCAGTTGAAAAATAACCAAGTTTATAGGATAATTGATTATATTCTTATTTAAAATTAAATCAAATGAACTTTAAATTAATAGATTTTCACATTTTTTGGTGATGAGAGAGGTTCGTTAGTCTCGCTTGAAGCTAACAAAAATATCCCGTTTGATATCAAAAGAGTTTATTATATTTTTGACACTAAAAATGACGTTGTCAGAGGCAAGCATGCACATAAAAACCTTCAGCAAATATTAATTGCGGTTAGCGGTAGTTGTAAAGTTTTAGTAGATAATAAAAAAGAAAAACAAATCTTTGACTTAGACAATCCCGCCAAA
>JALREU010000139.1 GCA_023256705.1 Rickettsiales bacterium | reverse complement strand
TTGCTTGATTACCGAAGGCGCTCGTGGTGAGGGCGGATATTTGGTCAATAGTGAAGGCGAAAGATTTATGGAACGCTATGCTCCAAGTGCCAAGGATTTAGCCAGTCGCGATGTGGTATCACGGGCGATGACCATGGAAATTGTAGCTGGAAGAGGTGTTGGCAAAAATAAGGATCATATTTTCTTACATTTAAATCACCTTGACCCAAAAGTCTTACATGAAAGATTACCAGGAATTTCTGAAACTGCAAAAATTTTTGCAGGAGTTGATGTAACTAAAGAGCCAATTCCAGTATTGCCTACGGTTCACTATAATATGGGTGGCATTCCTACAAATTATAAGGGTGAAGTTTTGAATATCAAAAATGGCAAAACTGAAATTGTTGAAGGCTTAATGGCCATCGGCGAAGCAGGATGCGTTTCGGTTCACGGTGCCAATCGCCTTGGCTCAAACTCTTTACTTGATTTAGTTGTATTTGGTAGAGCCAGCGCCATTCGTGCTCAAGAATTAGTTAAACCAAATTCAAAACATCAAGATTTTGCTAGTAATGTTGGCGAAGACGCTATTCATCGCCTTGACAAAATTCGTTTTGCCAAAGGTTCAAATCCAACTGCAAAAATTCGTAGCGAAATGCAAGATTGCATGCAAAAACACGCCGCAGTATTTAGAACCGAAAGTACTCTAAGCGAAGGTACCAACAAAATGAAAGCAATCTTCAATAGCTTTGAAGATCTTCAAGTTAATGATCGTGGTTTGATTTGGAATAGCGATTTAGTTGAAGCTCTTGAACTCGATAATTTGCGTTCACAAGCTATGGTCACTATTGCTTCCGCCCTAAACCGTAAAGAGAGCCGTGGAGCTCATGCACGAGATGATTTCAAGGAAAGGGATGATGATAATTGGCTTAAACACACCATTATGTGGTGCGATGAAAAAGCCAACACTAAAATTGATTATCGCGAAGTGGTATTGAAACCTTTGACTAACGAGGTTCAAGCATTTCCTCCAAAAAAACGAGTTTATTAATTTAATTTTAATTCAACAATTATGGCAGAATTCACATTACCAAAAAATTCTAAAATAGATAACAAAAATTCCAAAACTTTTAAAGCTGAGGAAGGTGCCAAAAATATTCAGGTTTTTGAGGTTTATCGTTATGACCCCGAAGATATTGAAAAGAAAAATCCACATATTGACCGCTTCGAAATTGACCTCGACAAATGCGGCCCGATGGTGCTTGATGCCTTAATTAAGATGAAGTCCGAGCAAGATTCCACTTTAACCTTCCGCCGTTCTTGTCGTGAAGGAATTTGCGGTTCTTGCGCCATGAATATTGATGGTAGCAACACCCTAGCCTGCACCAAATCAATTTCTGATTGCAAATCAAATGTAATTAAAATTTATCCATTGCCACATATGCCTGTGGTCAAAGATTTAGTTCCTGATTTAACTCATTTTTACGAACAATATAAATCAATCAAACCTTGGCTTCAAGCTTCTGAGCCAAGCAATCCAAATAAAGAGCGTCTGCAATCGCCAGAGGAACGCGAAAAACTCGATGGTCTTTACGAATGTATTTTATGTGCTTGTTGCTCAACATCTTGCCCAAGCTATTGGTGGAATAGCGACAAATATCTTGGACCAGCTATTTTATTACAAGCCCAAAGATGGATTGCCGACTCTCGTGATGAAGCAACAGCAGAAAGACTTGATGATCTTGAAGATCCATTTAAATTATATCGTTGTCATACTATTATGAATTGCGCTCAAGCCTGTCCAAAAGGCTTAAACCCTGCGCAAGCTATTGGCAAAATTAAACAAGCAATTGCGGATAGAAAGGCGTAAAAAAATGAATAACAAAAATATTTTTTTTCTAGGTTGTGGAAAAATGGGGCAAATTATCGTAAAAAATTTGCTTCAAAATAATATTTTTGATGCAAAACAATTGTTAATTTTAAAACCGACTTCGCAAAATTTAATTCCTAAACTCAAATATATTCACCACCTAAACGATATTGACCAAAATTATCATGCCGATATTGTTTTTTTATGCACCAAACCACAAAATTCTGCCAAAATTTTAACTGAATTTTCTAAAAAACATATTTTTCACCCTAAAACCATTTTTATTTCAATAATGGCGGGTAAAAATCATGATTTTTTTGTAAATTTTTTTGGAAAAAACGCCGAAATAATTCGCTCGATGCCCAATCTTGGTATAGCGGTAAATAAATCAATTGTTCCACTTTATTCAAAAAATTTAAGTAAGGAAAATAAAATTATTATTGAAAAAATTTTTGACAATTTTGGTAAAGCTTTTTTTATCGAAGATGAAGAGTTATTTCATATTTATACTGCTCTTTATGGTTGCGGTCCTGCCTTGATTTTTTTGTTGCAAGAAATTTTAGAACAAATCGCCGTTAAAAATAATATTTCAAAAAACTTAGCCAATGAATTAACCAAAATTTTATTTGCCTCAACTGCAGAAATTAGTCAAAATTCAACTGAAAATTTTGTCGAACTTCGACAAAAAGTCACCAGTAAAAAAGGGGTCACCGCTTCAATGTTAAAAAATTTAATTAAAAATAATAAACTACAAAACTTACTCCAAAAATCAATAAGCAACGCCGTTATAAAATCTAAAAGACTCAACTAATTTAATTTTTTTCACCATGAATAAAATAACGCAAAATAACATCATAATTTACACCGACGGAGCCTGCTCTGGAAATCCCGGAAAAGGCGGATGGGGAGCGGTCTTAATGACTAGTCAACATCGCAAAGAAATTTCAGGCGCAGTAGCTCATACCACCAATAATCAAATGGAAATTACCGCCGTAATTGAAGCTTTACGAATCATCAAAAAACCTAGTTCAATTCAAATTTATACTGACAGCAAATATGTCATCGAGGGCATCACGAAATGGATCAATGGCTGGAAAAAAAATGGCTGGCGCACGGCGGACCGCAAGCCCGTGAAAAATAGCGAATTATGGCAAGAATTGGATGAAGAAGCAAGTAGGCACAATATTGAGTGGCGTTGGGTCAAAGGACATTCGGGCGATAAATATAATGACATTGCCGACGAGCTGGCACGCAATGGAATTGCGAAGATTTCTTGAATAAATTTAATT
>JALREU010000138.1 GCA_023256705.1 Rickettsiales bacterium | reverse complement strand
AAAGGTAAAATAATTGACTGAAATTTTGAAATTTAATAATTTTAAAAATTTTTTTTTCATAGTTATTTGCAAATTTGTTTCATTCTCCTATAGGCTTTAGCAATGCCTTTAAGATTATATTCATCAATTGAATAGGTTCCAATTGCTGAATCGCTTCTAATTTTAGCCGATTTTGAAGAAAGCAAAGTCTCGATAATTCTTATATCGTCGGCTCTGGTCTTGGCCCAAGCAAAATCAATTTTGGTTTTTAATCTAAATTGTTGATTATCGATAAGAAGCAATAAGTGGCTATTAATTTTATAATCGAAGCCTGCAAATACACTAACTTCTTCCGATCTTTCTCGTTGGTAACGAGTTATCATTAAGAAAGGTTGCTTTCTTGCGGTATCGTTGGTGTCAGAGTTGCTTGGGTGATTAACAATATAGCATTTTTTGAAATCGGGGTCGGTTTCATCGGCAATTTCATAAATTTTCCAATTATAAAAATTGCTATCAAGGGTTTGCGCTTGAAGATTGCGATTAAAAAATAAAAAGAAGATTATAAATAAAAATTTTATTTTAAACATTTTTTACGAAATTCTATTTAAGGAATAATCTAAAATGGTAATTAAATGATTTTTGTAAATATTATCTTCAAAAACTTCTAAATTATTCTTTGCTTGGAAATATAGCGATAGAGCCTTTTCTTTCGCCATTTTTAGGCCATTGCTATCATGCATAATTTCAAGAGTCTTTTCAAAATTTTGATAATTTTTTTCGTTATTTTGGTAGTTAAAACTAAAAAAATCCTTAATAAGTTTCTTTGTGGCTAAATCACAATTCTGATAAGTTTTAATTATAGGTAAAGTAACCTTTCCTTCAAAAAAATCATTGCCTAAATCCTTGCCAATAACTGATTGAGATGATGAATAATCTAAAATATCGTCGATAATTTGAAATAGCATTCCAAGATTTTTTCCAAAATTCTGTAAAGCATTTACCTTGTTTTCGCTTAACTCTGCCAATATTCCTCCAACTTCACAACAAGCTGAAAATAATGCCCCAGTTTTGCCATAAATAATTTCAAAATATTGCTCTTCGGTGATTTCGATATTTGAGGAATTTTGTAATTGCAAAACTTCGCCATCAGCAATGATAGAGGAGGTGGTGGCAAGAAGTTTAAGAACCGCTAAATTTTTACTTTGAACCATATGTTGAAATGACAGAGAAAATAAATAATCTCCAACTAAAATAGAGGCTTTATTATCAAAAATTGCATTAGCAGTTTTTTTTCCTCGACGGATTTGACTTTCATCAACTACATCGTCATGCAAAAGAGTGGCGGTGTGAATTAATTCAACACTTGAAGCTAGTAAATTTGTGGTTTTGCTGTTATTATAGCCACATAATTTTGCGCAAATAATTAATAAAATTGGTCGGATTCTTTTGCCTCCAGAGCCAACTAAATTTTGAGTAATTTCTTGAATAAGATTTGATTTGCCAACGCTGGAATTTATGATAATTTCATCGACTTCTTGTAGATCTTTTTGGTAAATATTTATAATTTCATTAAATTTATTCATTACTTATGTTTTTTTGGAATGTAAAATTAAAATTTTGTTACGACATTCTTCTATTTTAGCAGAAATATCGTTTAGGCTGGTTCGGGTTGCTTCAATTAATTGACCGCTCTCCCCAGATTTAACATATTCAATATATTGATTTGCCAAAAAATCTGCACATTTTTCAAATTTTTGAATGGCTTCTTCAATTATATCAAATTGCTGTTCAGCAATTTCATCGGTGCTATTTTCGACAATTTTAACTAATTTTTCAGCAAAATTATAATATTCGATAATTTCGTTATATAGCTGTTCTTGTTTTGCGGTTGCCATTTATTTAAAATATTAAATTAAAACTATTTTAATCATTTTTAATTTTTATCGAATTAAGTAATTCATTTTTTGATAACGAAAAATTACTTTTGGCCCATAAAATTTTTAATTCCTGTAAATAAAAACTTAAAAAATTATCTTGGCAATTAAACGATTTTAAATCGTTTGCATCAATTACAAAATCCGGTATTCTTAAATTTATAACATAATTTATTATATTTTCCAAGCTATTTTCTATCAATTTATGATTATTTTTGGCAAAAAATAAAATTAAAAAATTTAACAAAAAATTTTTTGGATAAAATAATGCTAATTCATTTATTTTTGAATTGTCAAAATTTTCTATATCTTGGTTTTCTTGATAAAATTTACGGAAAGTTTTAAAAAATTTTTTTTCGAAATTAGTAAATTTTAAATCATTAAAAAGTCGAGAAAAATCGGTGAAATCATCATAAAAAATAGCACAAAATTTTACCACAAATAAATCGTAATCTTTAATAAAATCGTGATATTTTAAAATAAATTTCAAAGAAAAAATATCAAGTTTTTGATGCCATAAAATTTGGTCAATATCTTGTTGATGAAAGAGGTTAAGGGTTTTTAAAACCATCAAATTATTTGGGCAATTTAATATTTTAATAAATTCATCGCGCACTCGTTCTTTAGATAAAATTTCTAAATTTTTTTTAAGTTTAATGCAAGATTCCAAACCAATTTCGTCAAAATTATTGCTGTAATAACAAGAAAATCTAAAAAACCGTAAAATCCGCAAATAATCTTCGCTAATTCTGGTTTGAGAATCGCCAATAAAACGAATTATGCCGAATTTTAGGTCGCTTAAACCAGAAAAAAAATCATAAATTTTGCCATTATTATCAATATAAAGTGCATTGACGGTGAAGTCTCGGCGTTTGGCGTCTTCTTCAAAGTCGTTGGTAAAATTAACTTCGCAATCTCTGCCTAAATGATTTTTGTCGGTTCGTAAAGTGGTAATTTGAAAATTTTGATTATTAATTACTGCGGTGATTGTTCCGTGTTTTAAGGAAGTAGGAATTGATTTTATATTGTGATGATTAAGAATTTCTTGAATTTGGTTGGGCAAAAGTTTGCAAGCAAAATCATAATCATTGATTTTATTGTTTAAAATATAATCACGAACACAGCCTCCAACCAAGCGAATTTCCTCTCCAAAAATTTTGAAAAGAGTTTGCGCTTCATTAGGAAAATCTTTAATTTCAATATGGTTTTGTTTTACCTTTATCATTTTATAACCGTAATAAATAAGCCAAGTTCATTAGCTTTTTTGATAACATTTTCT
>JALREU010000137.1 GCA_023256705.1 Rickettsiales bacterium | reverse complement strand
CATGGTTTATGTAGTTTTTGATCGACCAAATTATATTTTTAACACTGCTGGAATGGTTGCAGCGCCTGTAGCAGGAATGGTTGTAAAAAATATTGCACCACTTTTAGGGGTTAAACCAAAAATTAATCCTTAAAAAATTAAAAAAAATTTTAAGTATCAATAATCCCATTTTTTTTGTTAAAAAACTCTATATTGAATTCAATTGATTTCAATATAACTTTATAAAAATAATCATTTTTAATTTAAAATTATATTAAGTTTAAGATTTTTTTTGGATAGTTTGAGTGATTAAGAATTTGAAGGTTGGTTTTCTTTACTTAGTAAGTTAAAGGATAGCCGCAACTAAATTATCAGTTTTTAAGGGTTAAATGAAGATACTGCGTGAGCAACTATAATTGAGCAAGCATTTGCAATGTTAAGGGAACGAACTTTGCTTGAGGTGGGAATAAAGATTTTATGATTAGCTTTATTAAAAACATCTTCGCTAACTCCACAACTTTCTCGACCAAACATAATAAAATCATTAACATTGAAGCTAAATTTACGGTAACTTATATCGCCTTTAGTGGTTGCTAGAACAAGGCGTTGGTTTTTTTTAACTATTTCTTCATTAAAAAAAATATCAAAAGATTTGTGGCGAATTATCACGGCACTAGCAAGATAATCTAGAGCAGTTTTTTTAATTTTATTTAAATCGAATACAAAACCGCATGGCTCAACAATGTGTAGCTCGCAATCAAAGGCAACGCAACTTCTGATAATAGCTCCTACATTATTTGCTATGTCTGGTTGAAATAATACAACTTTAAGCATTTGAAAAAAAATATTGAAATAGATTGTCTATTCTGTTGTAAAAAAATATTTTTAGGTAGATTTTAAAACGAATAAGATATTTTTAAAAAATTTTTTTAAAATTTATAGCAAATTAACTTTACTTTGTTGCAATTAATAACAAGGTAAATTCATTTTGTTTGGGATCTCAGGCAAATACAAGAATGTTAAAGCTAATTTATATTTAATGTATGGTAAAAATAGCTATATTTTTGTCAATATTCAAATTTAAGTTTTGCAATTATTAACTAACTTTAAAAATAATATTGCTATATAAGTTGGATTAATTAATTTTTTAGTTGATTTAATTATTTGATTGCTAAAAATGATAATTAAAAATTTTATTACCATAAATTTATTGAATAAATTAATTTTTAAAATCTTGAATATCAAATATACATAGATTTATTAAAATATTTATCAATAACTTGATTTAAAATACTTAAACTTAAGATAAAATTTATAGTTAAGATTAAATAAAAAATGTTATAAGCTCTAATAATTATTATAAAAAAACAATAATTATAAATGATATTAAAACATTATTAAATACTGATAATTTTAATTATAATAAAAATTAATATATATGTTGGAAACTGTTAAAATAGTTTTTATTACCAAGGGTGAAAAAAAAGAATTCCAAGTTCCGCTTGGAACAACGGTTCTTGAAGCTGCTCATAATAACGACATTGATTTGGAAGGTGCATGTGAGGGATCTCTAGCCTGCTCAACATGTCATGTAGTTGTTGCAAAAGAATATTATAATAAATTATCAACCCCTTCAGAAGACGAAGAAGACATGCTGGATTTAGCTTTTGGCCTTACTCCAACTTCTCGACTGGGTTGTCAAATTATTATGACTAAGGAGTTAGATGGTCTTGAATTAATAGTTCCAGATGAAACTCGTAATGTCTCAATAAATAATTAATTCACTATTACATCAACTTAAAAAAATTGAATTTATGAAAAAAGATTTGATAATTAAAATTGGAATTGGAATTTTTGCAGTGGTATTTGGATACTGCGTTTTCTGGTTTTTCAAGGCTGGTCAAATTGAGAAGCAATTAAATAAGTTTATTACTGAAAATAGTGGCAATGTTTCGGTCGGTGAATTGACGGTTTCTGGTTTTCCAGTTGCCCAAAAAATTTCGGTTACTGACCTCAAGCTAACCATCCCTTCTACTTTATTCAATAAAAAACAAATAATTATTAAAAATATTGAGGCTAAGGCATCAATTTTATCAAAAGATTTCGTGGTTACAACATTTTCTCAGGCAAGTATTAATGACTTAGAAAAAGGATTAATGGCCATCGAGTTCAGCAAAGATCCTGAAATTTCTTTTACAGTTGGTAATGCTGGAATTCAAAACTTGATTTATCAGGATATGGGATATCGTATTCTTGATAATGAGAAAAATAATTTTTACTCTGCTTCTAGAACATCAATTAATATTCAAAGCTCTGTAGATGATCTCCAAAAAACAATCGTTAAAATTACTGGTAGCATAAATGAAGTTCAGGGTTTTGGGGTTATTGATGTCTATAAATCTGGCTTAGAAAAGAAAATTATTGAAGGTATTAAAACCGAAGAAATTGTCTTTGGTTCTGCTCCGCCATCTAGCGAAGGTCATGCAGATTCCAAATCTGATTACAAGAATGATGCCAAAAAAATCTCTGATGCTGGAATTAAGCAACAAGACTTGCCGAATGAAAAAGATACTGCTAAGGCTCCTGCTAATCCAGCAAACCCAGCATTAGCATCTTCCGCTTCTGCTGCACCTAATTCGAATGCCGCAGGATCAGCTCCTTCTAATGGTGCGAGTCATGTTGCTAATTCAGCTGTTCCTAATCCTGCTGCTAACGGAGCTCCTCCAGCAGTTGCTTCTAATAATTCTAATCCAGCACCTGTTACGGATCCCAATCAATTATCGCCCGCCGTATCTCCTCAGCAAGTTCCATCCGCTATTACTGATTCAAGCATTGTTAAAAGCAATATAACAATCGATATTGAATATCAGATTAGCTCAAACGAGCAACAACCTCAGGTTCCTTCAGATCCGTCCCAAGTTAAGGAGATGGCAATTCAATCAAGTAAAATTGTTAAAATAAATAATATTGAGTTTTCTAATCCTTTGTATAAATTGTTTATCAATGGACAACTAACAATTCTAACTGATGACAATCTGCCATCGGGTGGCGTGTCATTAAAAGTTGAAAATATTGACAATCTAGTAAATCAATTAGTTACTCAACTTGGTCAGA
The DNA here is from genome assembly GCA_023256705.1 of Rickettsiales bacterium. GTDB lineage: Bacteria > Pseudomonadota > Alphaproteobacteria > Rickettsiales > UBA1997 > CAILUF01. Next base: position 115 of record JALREU010000137.1, on the reverse strand, counting down.
TGGCTGATCAGCCAAAATTAATTAATGAAAATCGCCCGAATGCCGATTCTTCGGTTGCCGATACTTCAGTGCAAGATGCTTATAAAAATTTCCTAAAAAGAATTGCAATTAATCT
>JALREU010000136.1 GCA_023256705.1 Rickettsiales bacterium | reverse complement strand
AAATCAAGAATTGAAACAGCTTTAGAACTGGGCTTAAGATTTAACATTGCTCCAAAATTATCTATTGATGATGGAATTGATGCAACAAGAGCGATATTGACTAAATGTTATTTTAATGAAGAAACGACAAGAGCAGGACTAAATGCACTTAGAAATTATAAAAAAGAATTTGACTTTAAGAATAATACATTTAAATTACAACCTAAACACGATTGGACAAGCCACGGCTCCGATGCTTTTAGATATTTAGCAGTATCTTATCGCCAAGACTTTGGGCAACAATCAAGACGGCAAGCAGATTTTGCCGATGATAGGGTTATTAATTATTAATTATAAATATATGGGATTTGGAAAAAAATGGAAACGCTTTAGTGGTTCAATTGGTAAATCAGTTAGTGATTTAACAGGAAGTGAATTTGCTGGAAGGGCGACTTCTTTCGTAGTTGGTGGAGGTGCAGGAATGGAAGCAATTGGCGGTCTAGTAGGAGGCGGTGGTGGGCTTTCGGGATATTCAATGGTTGAAAGAGAACAAACGCGGGCAAGAAATGCTATGACTCAAAATGAACAAAATCAAGCTATACAACAAGCACAGCAAGCACAAATTGCCGAGCAATCAAGGCTTAGATTATTAGCCGAGGAAGATATTAGAAGACAACAAGAAGAGGAGAAAAAACGAACCACTTTTGCTGGTGCTTCTATGCAAGGTATTAGCGAAAGAAAAAGATTATTAGGAGTCTAAATGTCTGATGAATTATTTAAGCAATTAAATGCCCTCGATGAGTCTTTAACCTCTGTAAAAAAGAATTATGAGACAAATTGGCAAGACACGGCGAAGTATTTTTTGCCAACAAAAACTGATATTACACAGAAAAAAACCGAAGGCGATTATAAAGATGTTTTTACCCTTTATGATTCTACAACGGTTGTTTCTTTGGATAATTTTGCTAATATAATTAACGGCACACTTACAAATAAAAGCACACCTTGGTTTAAAGTAGCTAAAGAGGAAGATGCTATTGAAGATAATGACAAAATAACCGAGTGGTTGGATATTACAACTAAGAAATTGTGGAGTGAAATTTATAACCCAACATCTAATTTTGAAGTAGCACACTACGAGAATTTACAAGCCTTTGGTTGTTTTGGTAATGTAGCAATGAAAATAGAGGAAGGAAAAGGAAGTTTATATAATTTTAAGCCACTTCATATTAGAAACTATACTATTGCTGAAAATGACGAAGGTAAAGTTGATACTTGCGTGCTAACTATGCAAATGGAAGCTAAGCAAATAGTTAGTAAATTTGGCGAAACTGGTAAAACTGATGACCCAAATGCTGGCACATTACATAAATCAATAACCGATGCGGCCGAAAAATCACCATATCAAAAGTTTGATATTAAGTTTATCATAATGCCAAGAAAGGATAGAAACCCCGAAAAACTCGATGTTTTAAATATGCCTTTTGTTGGTTATTGGTTAGATGTGGCAAATAAACAAATTATTCTTGAAACTGGTTTTAATAGCTTTCCTATCGCTTTTGGCAGGGGTTCGAAGTCCGCTGGTGAAGTATATGGAGCTGGTAGGGCTTTATTAGCTTTGGCAGATGCTAGAAGTTTAAATAGAATGATGTCGGATTATTTAGAGGCTAGCGAAAAATCACTTAAACCCCCTTTTGTTGTTAATGCTGAGTTTGAAAGGCAAATAAGTTTAAGACCACTGGCATTAAATAGAACTAAAGGAATGGTTGGCAATGGTAGAGCAATTGAACCTTTAATTGATACTAAAGGTTTTCAACCTACAATTGAGTTAATGTTAAATAAACAAGAAGCAATTAGAAAGGTTTTCTTTTTAGACAAACTTAATGTTTTAGATGACCCAAGAGCAACCGCCACACAAATTCTTGAATTAAGGGCGGAAAGTTATAGAATTATGGGAAGTATCGCCACCTCTATTGCCGAGTATTTAGAAAATATTTTAAATAGGTGTTTTGATATTGCTTTTAATAAATCATACTCATTAGACGGCAATTTTACTTTATTGCCTGATGCAGTATTGCCTGAATATCCTGAAGCACTTAAACCTAAAATGGAAAATGGAAATTTGATAACTCCAAAATTTAAGGTTGAATTTATTAATCCAATTACACAAAGTCAAAGAAGCAACCAAAATAATTCTATTGATGCCCTTTTAATGTCGGTAATGAATATGGCACAAGCAAACCCAGCTGTATTAGATAGAATTGATTTTGACCAAGTTGTTAAAAACAAAAGTGATATTTTACAGGTTGACCCTAAAATTATTCGTAATGATAGCGATGTTGAGGCTCTTAGGAGTCAAAGGGACCAAGCAATGGCACAACAACAACAAATGGTTATGGATAACACAGGCACAAACTGCTAAAACAATGATGGAGGCCGGATTATGAACGAAAAAAGCATTTTGGAGAATTTAGAATATAAAGCAAAGGATTTAGAGAATTCTTATATTAATATTTTTTCGACCGCAGAAGGGCAAAAGGTATTAAAAGACTTGCTAAGAAATTTACTGATAGATGGCGATATTATTGCTAAAGATTACACTAGCGATGATATTCTTGCCTCGCATATACAAATAGGGCTAAAATTAGCTTATAAGTATATAGAGGGCAATTTACCAGTAAATCTTATTAACAAATAAATAAATTATGACAGAACAATTATTAGCACAAAACACCGCTCCAGTATCTAATGCACCAGTTGAAGCAACCGCACCAGTTGCAACTGCCCCCTCTTTTGACATTAATTCATTTTTTCCTGAAGATATCAGAAAAGACCCTGATTTTGAAAGATATTCTAAAAATTTGCCTAAAGATTTAGATAGTATTGCTAAAGATTATTACCATAAAAATAAACATTTTGGCAAAGCTCGTGATGTCGTAAAAGCTGAATTAGAGGCTGAATATAACAAGCCAGTTGAATACAAACCTGAGGATTATTCTTATGAGTTGCCAGAAGGCTACGAAATAGAAAACGAAATCCTTGATGTTGCTAAAAATAAAGCTCGTGAGTTAGGTATTAAACCAGAACTTGCCAAACAATTTGTTAAAGAACTATTTACTGCTGATGCTCAAATATCTGCTAAATTAGCCGAAGAAGCCAAAGCACAAGAAAAAGCACAATATGAAGCTGAAAAAGCAATAATTGACGGACTAAAAAAAGAATGGGGTTTTGAGTTTGATAAC
>JALREU010000135.1 GCA_023256705.1 Rickettsiales bacterium | reverse complement strand
TTGGTTAACCTGTGCTCCATTCGCCAACAAAATCTCAGCCACTTCTTTGTAACCGTTTTGGCAGGCTATGTGAAGAGGAGGTGTTTGATATTTTGAATCAACAGCATTAACATTGGCTCCTTCACTAAGAACAATTCTAACTCCAGATATAATCAACGATTCTTTAGATGCACCACTTTGAATAAGGTTAAAAAGATCTTTCGTTGCTATCCGTTTTTGTTCTGTAACTAGTTGTTGTTGATCTGAGGATCGCGATTGAGCGCTAGAATTTTGAACATCAGAAGATTGAGCCTTGGGTGCAGAATATGAAGGCCTTGTCATAAATAACTGCGTTTAAGTTATTTCTAGTAAGTTGGTCAAATAAAAAAAAGTTCGAAAGTAAATTTTTTGGAGTTACGCTTGGGGTGTTTTAAAAATTTAGGTTATAAAAGATTTTAGATTTTTTAAAAAAAATTTATTAATAAATCCAAAGAAAATTAATTAAAATAAATATTTTATAATTATTAAAAAATTAATTAATTTTTCCGCCGCGCATAAAAAACTCGCCAATCAAGAAACAGTTGACTTCTTGTGCCCTAAAATTGTCGAGGTCTTGGGTTGATTTTATTCCACTTTCGCAAACCAAAATCCTGTCGTTGGGAATAAATTTTTTTAGTTCAAGAGTGGTATTTAAGTCAATTTTGAGGGTTTTAAGATTGCGATTATTAACGCCAATAAGTTTTGATTTTAGCTTTAAAGCGCGCTCCAATTCTTGCCGACTATGAACTTCGATCAGCACACTTAAACCTGCATCCAATGCTACTTGCTCTAACTCTTGAAGTTTTTTATCATCGAGCATGGCAACAATTAATAAAATACAATCAGCCCCAAGCATTTTTGATTCATAAATTTGATAAGAATCGACCATAAAATCTTTACGTAAAATCGGCAGAGAGCAGGAATTTTTGGCTTCAATCAAAAAATTATCGTGACTATAAAAATATTTTTCATCAGTCAGAACCGAAATGCAGGTGGCCCCCATTTTTTGGTAGTTATGAGCGGTTAAAGCTACATTTAGATTTTTATTGATGATGCCAGTTGAGGGTGAGCCACGCTTGATTTCACATATTAGACCTAACTCTTTTTTATCGTTTTTAGTTTTTAGAGCTTCATAAAAATTGCGAGGAGCTTCTGAGCACTTAGTTTTAGCGCATATTTCTTGAACGGAAATTTTTTTTTTGCGATTGCGAACTTCGAGGATTTTGTGTTGATAAATTTCTTCGAGAATGTTCATTTTTAGATTTTTTTAGCGATTTTTAAGCCAACCGCCAAACCGATTAGAACCGTGAAATATGTTATAAACTGAGCAAGAGATGGCTGGTCGATATAACCAAAAATAATATGCAAAAACTTGCCCAAAAAAGATTGTTGCGACAAAATTTGTGAGCTGTCAAAAAACGGGTCTAAAATTGGGTCGATAATTTGAGCATCGCTCCAAAACCTGATACCGAGGCTTGCAGTTGAAGAGGCAAAAAATATTAGCAGCCATGATGAAATTTGAAAAAAATATTTACCAAAAGTTTTGAGCAAACCAAAATATAAAGCTAATCCAAGCAAAATTCCACAAAAAGTTCCAGCGATGATTCCTGTAAAAATATGATAGATTTTTACACCCGATACAAAATAGCTATAGGCAAATAAAACAATTTCCGCTCCCTCGCGAATCACTGAAAGTAAAACCACAATTGTTAAAGCATAAAGCGGTTTTTTGCCATCTTTAACACTATTTCCAAGTCTTTTAAGCTCGCCACTTAAGGATCTGGCATGTTTTTGCATCCATAGCACAGTCCAAGCAATCATAAAAGAAGCGGAAAATAAAATTAAGCCATTGAAAAATTCTTGACCCATGCCATCAAGTGCCATTGAAATTTTATCGGTAAAAAAAGCCAAAATTATCGCAAAAATTAAACCTAAAAATAGACCCGACAAAATCGCCTTCCCCCTGCCCGCAACTTCTTTGGTGGCAGTAGTTAAAATGCCAAGAATTAAAGCAATTTCAAGAATTTCACGAAAGACCACGATAGCAATTTGCAAATAATAAGGTGATGTTGAGTCCATATTTTTAACTAAATAGATTTTAAAAACTATAAATTTACAATTATTTTATTTCATTGATAATTACAATCAATTAACTTTTTTAAAATTTTTGTGAGCATAATTTACATACATTATCCATATTGTTTAAGCAAATGTCCATATTGCGATTTCAATTCACATGTCAGTCAAACCATTGATTTTGCAGGCTTAAAGCAGTCTTATCAAAATGAACTTGGTTATTTTGCAGACCAAGTAATCGACAAAAATATCAGCACCATTTTCTTTGGTGGAGGCACTCCATCATTAATGCCAACTACTTTGGTAGAAAATATTTTAGCCACAATTCATAAATTATTTAAAGTCGATATTAATGCCGAAATTTCTTTAGAAGCTAATCCAACTTCAGTCGAAGCCGATAAGTTTCGGGAGTTAAAAAAAATTGGTATCAACCGATTATCGCTTGGAATTCAGGCATTAAATGATGATGACCTTAAATTTTTAGGACGACAACATAATGCAAGTGAGGCACAAAACGCCATCAAAATGGCCCAAAAATATTTTGAAAATTTTTCCTTCGATTTAATTTATGCCAGACCCAAACAAAATCTTCAAGATTGGTTAAGCGAATTAAATCTTGCTTTAAATTATCAAGCTCCACACATGTCTCTATATCAACTTACCATTGAAAAAGGCACAAAGTTTTATACGCAATATCAACAGCAAAAATTTTCATTGCCCGACGAAAATCTTGCAAGCAAACTTTACCAAGAAACCAATTTACTTATGGAAAAATTTGGCTATTTTCGATATGAAGTTTCGAATTACGCCAAAATTGGTTTTCAGTGTCGCCATAATATAGGTTATTGGCAAAGTAAAGATTATATTGGAGTTGGAGCTGGAGCGCATTCGCGAGTTTTTATAAAGAGCAAGGATTTACGACAAGCAATAATTATGGAACATGAGCCAAATAATTGGATTAAAAAATCAATAGACCAGCAAGCGGGGATTCAATCAATTCACGATATTACCAAAAGCGAATTAATTGAAGAATTTTTTTTAATGGGCTTAAGGTTGGAATCTGGCGTATTGGCAAGTGATTTTTATAATCTCACTAAATTGAATTTATTAGAAATTTTTAATCAACAAAAATTAAATTT
>JALREU010000134.1 GCA_023256705.1 Rickettsiales bacterium | reverse complement strand
TCTGGTCATCAATAATTAAAATCATATTAATAAGTTAATGTTGATAATTGTCCCAAAACAATTATAACTAATAAAAGAATTGCTGGCTCCATAATTACTCCTTTTTATTTATTAAATTTAATAATTTTAATAATTCCAAATTCGCGTAGCTCTTTTAAAAGTAATTTCACCACTGCATCTACGAGTAATTCGTTCTTATCCATTTTATAATAAAATTCTGTTCTTATACCATCTCTTTTGCTTAAATAATCTGTATAACTATTTTGATAATGTATTTCACCATTTTCATAATCAATACCAGTAATGTTTGGAAAAGCTTTTAATAAAGTTTCTAAATCGTAAGATGGAATGTTTCTTTCTTTGTAATCTTCATAACCACTATCATATAAATTAATAGAGTCTGTTGCTTTATAATGAAAATTAAAATCAGCCTCAAATCCCGCTTCTTTTAGTTTCTTTGAAATTTCAAAATTTGTTGTCTTAGTCATATTAATTTTCCTCCTTTGGCATAAAAAAATGTTTACCGTTTCGATAAATAATATCTGATCCATTTTTGTCGCTACCGCCACCGTGCCATTCTTTCCATTCTTTTAAGCGTTCACTGTATTTTACAAAAAATCTTGCTCCTTCAGCTTTCATTTGACCCAAATCACCCTCTTTCGGTTCAAAAATATGCTCTGATTCGGGAGCAACATAGATTTTTGTATAGTCATTCGCCAATTTACCGTAAATATCTCTGATAGTTAAATGATAACCTAATTCCATTTCTAAAAAATCACTTTCTATATTTAAAAAACCTTTCGTAAAAAACTTAACATCAAACTCTCTCATCATGTAGAGTGCTTGAATCGGGCAATCGTAATAATATTTTGTCATATATTTATTTATTAAATTTAATAAGTCCCGCTTCAAATAGCTTAATAAGCATTTTTCCAGCTAGGTTTGCGAGTGAGTCATAATAGTGATATATGCTAATATCCTGCTGATATTCATATTCCCTCCAAAACTCATTTGCATCATCTGAAGTTTCAATATCATAACATTTATACCATATTTCTCTTTTACCAATTAATAATTTTTCTTCAAATTCTTTAATTGTTCCATCTTTATTGCTTTTATACTCTCTTGTAATGGAATCAGGTAATGCATCAAGCAAAGTTTCTAAGTCGTAAGCTGGAACAGCAGTTTTATATAGTCGCCATTTTTCATTTTCACATATAATAGTAATGCAATCAATATCAGGGTCTGTTTTTTTAAATTTTACTACCTTAGTCCAATAAAATAAAGTTTCAGCTTCAAACCCAATCTCTTTTAGTTTCTTACTAATCTCAGGGTTTGTTAAATTTGTTGTTTTCATATATATAATAAGTTAATTGTTAATAACTGGTGGTTTAGGTGGTCGTGGCATCCAGTGTGAAAAATATAACTCTCCTTTTTCAAATAAAGATTTTTCAACACTATCTAAATCTTCTATATACCAACCAAAACAATATTTTTCGTGTTTAGCTGAGTTAACGAATCTACCATAAAAGTATCTGCGCTCGTCCAACAATTTATCAATTTTCGGAGTCAGCCAAACAAAAACAAAATAACCTTCGGGAATTGTTTCTATCGGTTGCCACTCCATAATCCCATTTTGAATTAATTTTATTGAATTTTGTTCTATTTTATTTTCCATATTATTTTTTAGTTAAGTTAATATTTTTGTTAATGTTGCAATGAAAAAATTTGAACCTAAATATTGACGAGTCAATATTATTTCATTTTTATTTTTAGTAGCAAAAATTCTATAATAATCTCCAAAAATATCTCGATACTCTGTTATTAATTCATTATCAAAATAAAAATCTTCTGGACAATTATTTTTAATATTTTTAATTATTTTTTGTTTTATTTGTTCAAAATCCATATTATTTTTTAGTTAAGTTGCTACATCGGAAATTCAGTTGGATAAATAACCACCATGAATTTTGTTAGTTTTTTGTCTTCTCTTTGTAAAGGTAAAATCTTATGATATTGAAACTCTTTATTCTGAGCAAATTCGCCAGCATCGTAACCTTTCATAAATTCATATTCTAACTGCCAAAGCAATTCCTCTACTCGTTTTTGATGAAAACCTTTTGGCTTTTCATTATTTATAGTTCTAACGATTTTATTTGTTGGAAAATTTATTATTTTATTATTATTTTCTGATTCTATAGACATATTATTTTTTAGTTAAGTTGTTAATTACATTCTCCGCAATAGAGATTGTGAAGTTTGTATTTTCATTAATTATTTGTTCTAATTTATCAAATTTTCCACTTGTTATAAGTGAATTATATTGCTCAATAGAATCAAAATATTTAATAAAAATATCTCTGTTATGATGATAAAATTTTGCTTTTCTAGCATTATTTAAAATTTTTTCTTGTATTTCTTTAATATGTATCATTTTGAGCCTCCGAAAATCTTGAATATTCTTTATCAAAAATAAATTTAACATCACCACAAATACCATCTCTATTTTTTGCAATAATTATATCTGCTTCATATTCAACCTTTTTAGCCATTTGTTGCCACTCCATAAACTTTGCTTGATTATGTTCAGGTGGTTTAGTTTGTAGTAAATAATAATGGTCTCTGTGGACAAATAAAACAATATCAGCACTTGCTTCAATGCTTCCAGAGTCTCTTAAATCACTTAATACTGGTTTCTTATTTTCTCGGACATCACTATTTCTTGATAATTGAGACAAAGCAACAACAACAATATTAAACTCGGTAGCAATTTGTTTTAATCCAATAGCTATTTTAGCAATTTGTTGTTCCCTTGAAAAATCCTTGCCTTCTGGAGTCATTAATTGTAAATAATCAATGAATATTGCATCAAGTTTGTTTCTTAAAAGTATTTTTTTTATTTTGCTTCTAAGTAAATTAATTGTTAATTTTTTGGTATCATCGACTAATAGTTGCCTTTGAATAACTTTCTCATTTTGAATTTTTTCTTTTAATAATTCCTCTTCATAAGCATTATAAGTTTTAGTTTTAATTTTATAATGTTGCATTGAAGCGATATTATTTAGAAATTTACGATATATTGCTACTGCTTTTACTTCTACACTGAAAAAACAAACACTATAATTCATTGCCATTTGCATAGCCATACATAAAGAAAATGTTGTTTTTCCGCTTGAGGGTTTTCCTCCCACAATAACCAAGTTGCCAAGCTCAAAACCGCCACACATAAAGTC
>JALREU010000133.1:2833-3257 GCA_023256705.1 Rickettsiales bacterium | reverse complement strand
CGTTTGCGAATTTATTTTAATGCCCTTATCTTCAATATTGTTAATTTCTTGCAAAAGCGATTCTGGATCGACCACAACACCACTGCCGATTACAGAGAATTTTTGGCGAATAATTCCCGAAGGCAATAAACTTAACTTGAAAACTTTTCCATCGACTTTAATGGTGTGACCAGCATTATTTCCACCCTGAAATCGAACCACAGAATTGAATTTATCTGACAAGAAATCGACGATTTTTCCCTTTCCCTCATCTCCCCATTGAAGACCTATAATTGCAGTATTTGTCATTGTTAATTTTTTTTATTTTTAAGGGTTGTTTTTATATTGTTAATTATGATAATTTATTATTTGAATAATGTTACAAAAATCAAAATGAAAAATAAAAATTGGGGCGGCGCAAGACAGGGGGCGGGACGAAAAAAAG
>JALREU010000133.1:0-2823 GCA_023256705.1 Rickettsiales bacterium | reverse complement strand
TCAGAGGGTGCTTGGAGGTAGATGAACTTCCGTCGCATGAAACTTTTTTTGAATTGGCATATAAAACATCTTTATTACCAAAATTAGAATGTTGAGTCATTTTATCTATATTAAATTGTAATTTATTTTTTTTAAATATTATAATACTAACTTAAGATTTTCAACATAGATTTTAAAAAAATATGAAATTATTCGCCAAAATATTATTTGCATTTGTTTTTCTTGCCAGCAACTCCTTTGCATCATCATCACCATGGCAAGATCATGAAATCAGCGGAGTTAAAACTTCATTAATTGGAAGTTATTATGAAAAAAACGGACATAGAAATGTCATTTTAGGGGTTGAATTCAAGCTTAATGAAGGCTGGAAAATATACGGCAACGACAGCAACGGAATCGGTTCCCCTCCGACTTTTAATTTTATCAAGAGTGAAAATTATGATTTTCATAATGTGATTTTTCCGCAGGCAAAAACTGGTTCTGAAGAAATTGGTGCAGAAAAAATTAATTATAAATACTATAATGACTATATTTTAATCCCGATTATTGTTGAGCTTAAAGACCAAAAAGCAAATTTTAAAGTGGATATGGACTTAAATTTTGCAATTTGTAAAGATGTTTGTGTTCCTGTTTCTCAAAATTTTTCCCTTGATTTATCAAATAATATCGACAAAGCATCACTTAAAAAGATTCAAGAATATTTTGGCTCTCAATTGTTAGAACCTGACTCCAGCGGTAATTTTGAAGATATTGATATGAGCCTTGAAGTTAATAAAGAAAATAATCTATCAAACTTCTTAGTTAAAATTATTTTAGCTATTATTGGTGGATTTATCTTAAATATCATGCCTTGCGTATTGCCAGTTTTATCAATTAAATTAATGAGCATAATTAAGCATTCTGGCGCTTCTCAAGCCAAAATTAGACAAGGTTTCATTGCCACAATTATTGGCATTGGATTTTGTTTCATCATTTTAGCCTTGATAACCTATTCTATTAAAGCAGTTGGTTCGAATTTAGGATGGGGTTTTCAATTCCAAAATCCATATTTTATAATCTTTTTAATTGTAATTCTAATATTATTCACCGCTGAATTAATTGGATTCTTTGAGTTAACTTATAGCCAGTTCTTAGCAACAATTTTGAACAAAAAAATTTCGCAAAAAACTGCAGAAAAAAATATTTTTGTTCCAAATTTTTTATCTGGAATTTTAGCGGTTTTATTGGCCACCCCATGCTCCGCTCCATTTCTTGGAAGTGCCATATCTTTTGCCCTAACGGAAAATTTCATTTCCATATTAATCATTTTCTTTTTTATCGGAGTAGGCTTTAGCTTGCCTTATATCTTATTAATTTTATTTCCGAAATCCTTAAAATATTTTCCAAAACCTGGTAGTTGGATGCAAAAAACCAAACAGATTTTAGCTGGATTTTTATTTGCAACAGCGGTCTGGTTGACTTATGTTTTATGCAATATCATTGGATATTTCCCTGGTATTGTAGCTGGCATTTTGGCTCTAATATTGTTTTTTTCATTTAAAATCAAACAAAAACTTATCAAAAATATATTAATTTTATTCGTTATCGTCACTTCATTTATTTTGCCAATTGAATTTCATGAATGGGAATCGCAAAAAAAACAGGAATTTAATTCTTTATGGCTTAACTTTGATGAATCATTGCTATCAACTCAAATTGCTCAAGGCAAAGTTATTTTAGTTGATGTAACCGCTGATTGGTGCATAACCTGCAAATTTAATAAAATAATGGTTTTAAATAGCGAAGAGATTAATTCACTCTTAAAAAGCGGTGAGGTAATTGGTTTTAGAGCTGATATTACTAAGCCAGATGATGAGGTTATGAAATTTATGGCTAAATATGATAGATATGCCATTCCATTTAACATAGTTTACGGTCCAAATGCGCAAAATGGAATTTTAATGAGCGAACTTTTGAATAAAAACGAAATTCTAGAAGCGATTAATAAAGCTAAGTAATTTTTATTTTTTTAAATTATAAACCCCTTCTAGTTCAATTAAAATACCGTCCTTACTCGAAATTAAATCTTGCAAATATTTATCTTTATTTTGATAAAAAATTTTGCTATCGAATTTTTTGCTTAGACTGGCAATAATTTTGTCAAAATTGAATAAATAAACCTTATCAATAAATATTTTTGGCGAATCAAGGGCAAAAATCATATCGAATTCATTATCTTCTCGATTGAAAATCTGAATATTTTGTAATTTTGAAAAAATTACAAAACCCTCTAAGTTAAATTTATTATGAACGAGTGATTTATTATTTAGGTTATCACCATTTTCAATATAAAAATGATTTTTATAATCTATACCGATTTCAGTTATTTTTTTAGCATTTTGGTTGGCATAAATACCAAATACTTCAAAATATGAAGTTGCATGATATTGATAAAATAGGGAACCATGATAAGTTCTTATATTGTCAATCAAAATCATTTCATCCTTATTAAATTTATTTATCTCATATAATTTGGTTTGCGGATTATATTCTAGACCTCCCCAATAATCAAAGCGATGAAATTTACTTGGAACTTCATTGATATTTTTCGATAAAATATTTTTTGGTATCTCTTTCATTATTCCATTATTTATAGCTTTAATGACAATTTCGAGATTATTTATTAAAAAATTTTTTTTCTCAAAAGTTGAATAATTTATAATATGCACTAGAGCTATGACTGCTGAAATTGAAATTGCTAATAAATTGATCAAAAGTTTTTGGATAAAATATGAGCGATATTTTTTGGAATTTTTAATTACATAATTAAAAAAAACCAGCATT
>JALREU010000132.1 GCA_023256705.1 Rickettsiales bacterium | reverse complement strand
AAAAATTGGTGGCAATTTGATAATTGAAAATTTAAAAAATCGTGGCTCAAAAGTAACAATATTTATTCCTATGAATTATGCATAAAAACTTGTTAATCATTGAAGATGATAAGGATTTGGCGGGGGTTTTGAAGCGCTCACTTGAAAAACATAATTTTGTTATTGAGCTTGGCGATGGTTTTAAAAATATGGAAATTATTTTAAAAAATTTTCATCCTAATTATGCGATTATTGATTTAAAAATTGCTGATAAAACCGGAATTGATGTGATTAAATTTTTGCATAATTTTGATAAAAATATGAAAATAATTATGCTTACGGGCTATGCCATTATTAACTCAACTATCAGTGCCATAAAATCTGGTGCTTGCTATTATTTGGCTAAACCTGCGAATACAGAAATGATATTAAGGGCTTTTGAATTAAAAAATGATGAAGAAATTTTGGTGAAGAGTAAAAAAACTAATCTTAAAAATTTGGAGTGGGAGCATATTCATCAAACTCTAATAGAGCATGATTTTAATATCTCCCAAACCGCGCGATCATTAAATATGCATCGCAAAACCTTGAGTAGAAAATTACAAAAAAACCATTATTAGTTTTTTGGTCTAAATCTTCTACGATCTGATGAAGAATTGCTATTATGTTTGTGATGAGGTTTTTTGTTAAAGGATAATTTACGACTAAAAGATAATAATCCAAAACTTCCAAGTATCACTATGGCGTTAATTAGAATTACCTTTACCGCAAAACCCTTATGACCAGCTTCAACTAAATAATAAGCAAAATAGAGTAGGGCAATATTATATAAAAAACCAAAAACCATTCCAAAAATATAAGAAATATTATTGGCTTTTTGTTGTTTTTCTTGAAGTTGATGACGATGATCTTGCTCTTTTTGAGTAAGTTCAATTAGGGCTTGCTTGTCGTGATTGCTTTCGCCTCTGTGTTCATGGCGATCGCGGGTAGATTTATATTCATTCATTGTTATTTTTTAATTTATTGTTGGCAATATTTTTATCTCTGGTTATGGCAAGAAAATCTTTTTCAAGAGCAATTTTTGCTTCAGTGAATGAGTGTTTTCTGAGTTTTACAAAGGTTAATGTTGATGATGAAACAAAGCCAGCAACGAAGCTTTTTAATAGAGAGATATTGAACATTTGTTATTATTTTAAGTTTAAATATTAATTAAATTTGGTTTTTAAAATTGATAATTGTCAAGTGATGATCGAAATTTATTAACAAAAATTTAACTAACTTTATAATAATTGTTTTTTTTATTTTATAAATCAATTTAATTTTTTAATTTTTTTAAATCGGTTTTAAATTTACTTTTTTGGTTTGATTTGCTCGATATTTTTGTAGTTTTTTGGCAAGATTTTTATCGTGTAAGGCTAGAATGGCAATTGCTAGAAGTGCCGAGTTTTTTGCTCCCGCCTCGCCAATTGCCAAGGTGCCAACTGGAATACCTGCGGGCATTTGAGCAATTGATAAAAGTGAGTCGATACCTTGAAGGCTTTTGCTTTGGATTGGCACTCCAAGGACAGGGATTTTTACCATTGATGCAACCATTCCCGGTAAGTGGGCAGCGCCACCAGCCCCAGCGATAATAATTTGGTAATTTTTTTCGGCGGTTTCGCAAAATTTATATAATCTTTTTGGAGTCCGATGTGCAGAAATTATTTTGGTTTCAAAGCTCACATCGAATTCTTGCAAAATTACTTCGGCATTTTGTAGAGTTTGGTAATCAGATTGACTACCCATTATTATTGCGATTTTAGTCATGATTTTTAAATTAAGTTTTTTAATTTTATAATTTTTAATTTAAAAAAAATAAAATTCCACCAATTAAATTTTAAAATTAATTTTTTAATTAACTATTTATATGATTTTATGGGCAATCTAGTTTAGTAGTGGTATTGCTTTTTGAAAAAGTATCGCTAATTGAGTTAAAATCTATTGCATTTGAATAGCCTAAAAATTTTTCTTGTGGTTTTTTCTCTTCATCATAATAATCAACATGGGCACATCCGCCTTCATGATATCCTCCCTCTTCAGTGCATGTAGTTTTTGGATTTGGGTCACTAAAATCCCATTCAGAACTTAATTGACCATCGTTACAAGATACGGATTTTAAAAATTTTCTTTTCATATCCCACATTGCATTATATTGGCCAGCACATATCAAATCATTGCTTCTCCAAATCACCATATAACCGCACCTACCATATTTATTATAATCACAGCTGGAATTGATAGTATCTGAACTTGAAATTGTTTTACCATGTTTTAAACATCTCTCTACTCCTCCTTCTCCACATGATACACTATCATCGCTATAAATATATGATTTTAAAGGAAACCATTCTTCATCAATCTTGGATCCGGTTTCGTTAAATTTAGAATATCTTGCAATTTTTGATAAACTTGTTGATATTGCCCCATGTCTTATGCCGTGATATTTGGTTATTAAACAGCTTTCGGCAATTCTACAGCCTGTTCCAGCAGTTTCACTCCATCTGGCATCATCTTTTGAACTTGAAACACACTCATAAACTGGCAAAACTGGATTGGATAAAACTTGTCTAAGTTCAGTCTTTTTATTGGCAATTAAAACTGCACCCTCATCAAAATAATAACGAACATTTTTATGAATCTCTGGATTGTTATAATAATAATATTCAAGAGTTCTTTCGTATTGTTCCCCTCCAACATTAACATAGCTTTTAAGATCATCATTTGGGTTTGTTGCCCAATATAGATCATAATTTGGATTTCTTGCCCAATATCTTGCAAAAATTAATTCGTCCATACAATTAATATGTTTTTCTTGTATGTCTGCTATCGGAATATCGGTTGAAGTGACGGTGGATCTTACTTCACCATTGCTTCCTGAATTAATATTGCAATTATCCCAATCTATGTTATAAGTTTTGTTAATGCGGTTAATTTCATTATATAAATAATTTGGTCTAACATATTGAAGAGCGTAGGTGTGTGTGGATTGGCAATCTAGACTAACTGAATGAGTCGGTTTCAATCGGGTTTCGTTATTATATGTGAAGGACTTATCAGGTTTTTCTTTTCCTCTTTTTTCAACTCCACTAGAAACGGTTAAATTTTCAAATTTACAATATTTAATACAATCAAATCCCGATATAGATTCTAAATAAGTTAAATCTTCAAATCTTTTGCCATCAGAATTAAATGATTTACAGGCGAATGTCAATTTTGGTTTTAATTGAGCTGTATCATATATGCCAATTCCATCATTGGTTTGTCTGTCATATCCGCTTAAAC
>JALREU010000131.1 GCA_023256705.1 Rickettsiales bacterium | reverse complement strand
GCTAAATTTCTTTTAAGTAATTCGTCAGCAATATTTAATCCGCCAACTTGAACAGTAGCAAGGATTCTTCCGCCAAACTTATCCCATTTTTTAACATCAAGCATTATCTCTCTTTTTCCCACTAAATTTGTTGTAAATTCAGTAGCGAGCTGAGCTAAATCTCTTTCTTTTTTACATTTAGCTTTTTTCTCTGGAGTGTCAACACCATAAATTCTAACACTAAGCCCCAATTCCTTAAGTAATGAGCTGTCTTTTGATGTATCGAGTTTTATGGTGTCGCCATCAATGATTTTCTCAACTTTATAAACATAAAGGTTTGTGGCTTCTGCTTTAAAAGAAAATAAAAAGGCTATTAAAAAAATTATCATATTATTCGAATTTAAATTTGTTATAGGTTTCAGTTTGGTTTTGGTCTCGAATAATTATTTTTATTCTTTTACCATTGCAAATGTTGTGAAATTTATTGATTGCCTTTTCTGATGAGCCTAAAAAGAAATTATAAGATTTTCCCAGGTGTTTTACATTTCTTATCATTCTTTCACCTAGCAGAATACAACCTTTTACATCATCTTGAGTATTACCGATATGTATTCTTATCATAGTTCTTTTACCAGTTCCAATCAAACAATACAAAACTTTCTTAAAGTTATTGGAATAAGTGAAATCAGCAAAATATTCTCCTGCAGGAATACAGCACGATTCATTTTCTTTTGTGTTTGGATTATCTCTGCCATTAATGATATTTTGGACAATATAAGGTCTTTCTAGTGTATAACAAAAGAATTGGTTTTTATAAGTCATAATCCCTATAGTGTCGCCTTCGCCATTTAGCGAATAGAACCTGTCAATGAAAAATTCTTTTATCGGTTGGTCATTATTGGCTTTATTATTAAATTTATTAATAATATTTTTTATAAGTTTAATCATTTTCAGTTATTCTTTTAAAGGTTTTAGTAAATTTTAATACTTGCAACAAATATATTTTTAAAGGTCGAGGGACTAGTTTCATTTTCACCTTATCTTCTGGTGAAAATTTATTAATCCGCGGATAATCAGGCAACTCGTCTGCAATTTGTTTCCATTGCAATTCAGTAATGCTTTTATTATTGCATTTCCAAGAACAGCTCGTCATCAATATTAATATCAGAATTATCAGGTTCTTCATAATTGTTAATTATTTTTTTTTTAGATTTTCTTAATTCTTGGATTTTTTGATTGTGAATATTTATTTGATTGTTTTGTTCAAATGCAATTTTTTCTTCTAGTGCAATAATCTTTTTTTGGCATTCTTCATTAGCCAATTTTTCTGCTCTGTGGTCGCAATAAAAGCAACCCCCCAAAAGCAATAAAAAATAAAATGTAGTTTTAACCCCTTTCCAATAATTAGAAATTAATTGAGTATTTAATGATATTAATGACATTACTTAAAAAACTCCTCAATTTTAAGTTGTTGCTCAATGCCAGTATCTTTCCCTTTAAAATAAAAAAAAGTGTTGCTAGCGATAAAAAGAAGGGCAGTAATTACAATTATATATTTGTTCATAAAATAATATAAATATTAAAATAATGTTTAAAATGGTGGACATTAAAAATATTATGAACCAATCAGTATTAGAGCCCATATCTTTTAATTCTTTTATAAAAAATTTAACTAATAACATTATTTTTTTAAATTAAAAGTTCCAATGCCGACGATTGATAAAATAATCGGTAATAAAAATTTTGCAACATCTTTTGTGTTTTGATATATTGCAAGATATTCTTGTTTTTGTAAAACTGCATAATTATATAATGCAAAAAGTGGGATTAGACAAGCAAAAGTTAGCATAACAAATAAAACTATCACGGCAATATTTTTTAGTTTTTTCATAGTTTATTATTAATTTTTTCTAATAATTGAACATTTTGCTCAACTAACTTATTTAAAGCTATATTGGCATTTTCAATTTTATGGGTTCTACTTTTATATGCTGTTAAATCTTGCTGTAAATCTTCAATTAATTTATGAGTTTTTAAATCTCTTTCTTTATTTTCAATATTGTCTTTTTTTAAATCTGCTACATCTTGTTTTAATTCAATATATTCATCTGCTTTTTCTTTAGTTTTAAAGGCAATATTGATGCCCTTGATAATAAACTGTATAATTTTTTTAAGACAATAAATACCAATCGCTATCTTAGCTATGCTTGCATAGACACTCTCATTTATTATTTGTTTTAAGAATTCAATAAATTTAAAGTCCATTTTTTAAAGCATTAAATTTTTGGTCAATGTAATCTTTTATTCTTTCTTCCGATGCATTTATTTCGTTCTTAACAAAAATCGCCATATTTTCTTTGTTTTCGTAATCTTTTAGTTTGAAAAATTTTTTTCTATTTTCAATGGCTAAATAAATAAAAAAAGAAACAAATAACACTGAAAATTCGGGTGCTTGTTTCATTAAATTAAAGATGGTGATGAAATCCATATTATTTTTTCCTCCATTTGTTTTTGCCAAATAACCTAACTGCTAAATACATTAATTTAGCTTTTAGTGGGTGCATTCCTAGGCATTTTAAGCCATTGTAAAATATTAAATCAGCCTCTTCCCTTGTTATATCATCTGGGCGGTGAATTGAATAGCAATAATCGTGAACCACTGCTATTTCAACACCTTTTCCAGTATGCGATTGAAGTGGGCTAAATAATGATGGTATAGTGAAGCCATCGGTTATAAAATTTGCTGGTATTAAAAAAACTCTTTCGCCATTATCAAAAGTAAAATCTTCAAGAAGTTTAAATCTGTTGTCGCCAACAATTTCAAATTTTAATCTTGTTTTAATTTGGCAAAAGGTCATTTTAATCTAGGTTAATGTCGATTTTATCTAATTCCTCAATTGAAGTAGCTTTTTTAATTTTCTCTTCAATAATATTAAAAAGATTTGTTTTAGTAGCAATTCTGGTAAAAATATGAGCAAATATCTCTTCGATTTTTTGAAAAGATAATAAAACCCTAATTTCATTGCCTTTATCATCTTTAGTTGTGTAAGGAATATTTGCAATACTTACAGTTGCAGGATTATCTGACAATGCATTAACTTGAGCTTTTATAGCATCAAAATCTTTTCCAATTGCAACACTAAACAATTTTAAAAATGCTTGTATTTTCATAATTGAGCCAGCAAAAATAATATTTGCAGAGTCGGTTAATGAATTAACATCTTGAATGTTATAAAAAGCATTGACCGTTCCAATAACTTTGCCGTCTTTGTCAATTTGTTTTACTCCAATTAAAGAAAATGGTTTTTTGGACTCATTGTCCAAATT
>JALREU010000130.1 GCA_023256705.1 Rickettsiales bacterium | reverse complement strand
GGAATGAAAAATAAGTTTGAAAAATTTTTTGATCCAAGACCCGCTAAAATTCAAAAATAATTTAAAATGCAAAAATATCAAATTAATCGACAAAATTTTCAAAAATTAAATAAACCCGATGCTATTATTTTCGATTGGGATAACACTTTGGTTGATACTTGGCCACTAATTCATCATTCAATTAATCGAACCATGGAAGCAATGAAAAAGCCAATTTGGAGTTTTGAAAAGGTTAAAAATACTGTGCATAAATCGATGAGAGAATCTTTTCCAGAAATATTTGGAAGTAATTGGCAGGAAGCTGGAGATATTTACAAAAAATCTTATCAAGAAGTTCATCTTGATAAGATTTGCTTATTACCAAATTCGTTAAATTTATTAGAATTTTTACTGCAAAATAACATAAAAGTTTTTTTGGTAAGTAATAAAATCGGTACTACCTTACGCAAGGAAGTTAAAAAACTAAATTTAGAAAAATATTTTTTTTCTGTAATTGGGGCCCATGATGCCGACTTCGATAAACCTAAATGCGATCCAGTAAATTTAGCTTTAATGTCATCGCCAATAACTTTGGAAAAAAATTATATATGGTTTATTGGAGACACTATTGCCGATGTTGAATGTGCTCATAATTGTAAAGTTGAGCCGATAATTTATGGCTCAGCTGTCGATGAAGTTTCGATTACAATTTCTTCAGATATTTTAGCCAATGGATTCTGTAAAACTAAGGCGCCAGCTCTGTATTTTGACCATCAAGAAGTTATAGATTTACTTAGAAAATAATCTAATTTTTAAATTAATTTACGGTTTCAATTTTATGCATTAAGTTTTTTAAATCTTGCGAAGTTTTTTTGCAAGATTCTTCTAAACTAGAAATGGTTTTATGTGAGTGAATTACGGTAGCGTGATTTTTTTGGAATTTTTCGGCAATATTTTTTAAGCTTTCATTGGTGTATTTTTTACATAAATACATTGCAATTTGACGGGCTTGAGCAATATTTTTAGAGCGGTTCACAGCTGTAAGGTCGCTAACTTTAAAATTAAAATAATCGGCAACGATTTTGGTAATTTGGTCGATATTGCAATTATTGTCATCGGTTTTTTTGAAATAATTTCCAAGAATATTGCGAATATTTGAATAATTAAGTTCGGCGTCGGCAAATAAAAATTCAGCATATAATTTTTTTAAAGCTCCTTCTAAATCACGTAGTGAACCTTTGATATTTTGAGCGATGTAATTGATAATTTCGTCGCTGATTTCGAATTTTAATTGTAAAGTTTTGCCTTTTAAAAAGCTAATGCGATCAGATAAGTCTGGGCTTTTGAAGTTAACAATCATTCCGCCAGCAATTCTTGATTTAAGTTTTTCGTCAATATTTTCTAAGTCCATAGGGCATCTATCGCACACTAAGACCACTTGCTTATTGTCTTCAACCAGTGCATTGAAGCAATTCATAAATTCTTGTTGGGTAGAATCTTTGCCAGCAATGAATTGCACATCATCAACAATAAGTACATCAATTGAACGCATTTTTTCTTTGAACGGCATTACATCATTGTTTCTAATTGATTGCACGAAGTGAAACATAAATTTTTCTGCCGATAAATAAACAACTTTTTTAGAAGGATTATTTTCTTTGATGCTCCAAGCAATTGCTTGAGCCAAATGGGTTTTGCCCATGCCAACATTGCCATGAATGTAAAGTGGAATTTTGTCGTTAAATAGGCTATTATTTTCGATACCGCTAGCAATTTTTGCCATAGTAACTGCGGTTTTGTTATGTTTGCCGATGATATAATTTTCAAAGGTGAATTTATTATTCAATTCGGTTCCGTAAGCAAAAACATTATCGTGTTTAGACAAATTAACAACATTGTTTTTTTCGGTTTGAAATGAATCGTTATTGACGATTTTGTTTTCAAAATTTTGATTTTGGTTCAAACAAATTGCTGAAATTTTCAATAATTTTGGATAAAATTTTCTTAAATTTTCGTTAAAACTTTTTTTAGAAAAATATTCTCTGTTAATCCAATCGCGATTTAATTTGTGAGGGCAATTGACGATAATTTCATGAGGATTTTGGGAAATTATTTCAATATTTTTGAACCATTTATTGGCAACTTCTTCGCCAATAATTTGCGAAATGTTATTTTGTAAATCCAGAGCTTGATCTGGTTCACCTTGAAATGATAATGTGAGGGTTTTGCTGTTCATTATCTTTGCCTCCATGGAAGGTTTGAAGCTTTCCAGCCATTAACTTTTCCTCTTTGGGCATCTTGATTTAAATCCCCTTCGAAGCCATTAACTATATTGTAGCAATTTTGATAACCTAGACTTAAAGCAAATTCAGCACTTTGTCCAGATCTTCCGCCGGTTTTGCATAGGAAAAATAATGTGGTATCGGTTGGGATTTTTGAAGTTAAAGCATTTGCAAAATCTGGGTTTAATTGCATTTGTGGTAAAGTTTGCCATGGATTTAATAACATTCTATTTTCAAAAGCACTAGCGTCAACTGTTCCAACGAAACTAAATTCTTCGTTGGTTCTAACATCAACCAAAAAACTATTTTTTTGGCTTTTCAACATTTCAAAGGCATCTTTTGGATTTATTAATTTAATATTCATTGAAATTTTTTGGTTAATTTTTTTTCTTTTTTTACTTATATTTTGTTCAAATATAATCTACTAAAATTTCCTTTAGGTAAAGAAAAAAATTTATTTAAATTTAAAATAAATCTCTTGACAGTCGGTCAGTCTAATTAAAATAATTAATTAGCAGTGTGTTATTTTTTTGGATACTGTAAAAGCTAGTGTTGAAGAGTATTTTAGGTGTTAATCATTGCAAAATAAGGTGTCAAAATAAAAGCAAGTTTTTTTTAAATTATTTTTAAAAAAAATTCACGGTGATTATAATTAGAAATAATAACTTTTAATGATGATTTTTGCTAAAATATTTTTTATTTTTTCTTTGTAGTATATATCAAGAAAATTCCAAAAAGAATAATTGGTAACGATAAGATTTGTCCCATAGAAAAAATTTGCAAAATTAATCCGATTTGTGGATCTGGTTGTCGAAAAAATTCTATAATAAAACGAAAAATTCCATAAAAAATTAAGAAAAAGCCAGATAGTTTTTTTGGTTTTTTAAAATAATCGGTTTTGAAAAAAAGAAAATTTAATATTAAGAATAATATTAATCCCTCTAAACTTGCTTGATATAGCTGACTTGGATGTCTTGGAGCTAAATCAGAATTAGGGAAAATAAATCCAAAATTTCCTGAAGTTGGCCTGCCATATAATTCGAGATTTATGAAATTAGCAATGCGTCCAAGCATTAAGGCAAAAGGGGTGCTTACCGCTAAAT
>JALREU010000012.1 GCA_023256705.1 Rickettsiales bacterium | reverse complement strand
GTATAATTATAAATCCTAAACTAATTATAATTTTATCTTTTTTAGACATTTTTCTTAATATTTAATTGTTAATTTCTGCTAAAACCATTTCAGATAATTGTTTTGATAAATCGAAAACTAATCTTGTAATTGCTATTGCATCAAATCTTGCAATATTATATCTCTGTAAAATTTTAGAAGCCTCAAATTCATCAATTCCCATAAGATAATTTAATTCTTGTGCTATTTGTTCTTTACTTTGCATAATTTTAATATTTAATTGTTAATCTTGAAAGCATTATATTCTTTATCTAAATTTCTATTTATAGCATTTTCATCACTATAAGCATTTGGAAATCTAGCCTTTAATTTATCAATATTCTTTTGTAATATTAAAGATATATCTATTCCTTTTTTGCAACAAAAGAAACAAAATCTTTCCCAAATAAAATTAACTTTATATGGCAATTCTTTTAATTCTTTACCATAGAAAATATATTTTTTTGAGTTATCACACAATTCAAATATTTCTTTGTTTAATTCTTCAAATTCATTTCCATTGGTATGAATACCAAATAAAACATTAGGGTTAATTTTTAAAATATCAAATAAAATAGCCAAATACCAAGCAATATCACCTAGTTCTTCAATAATATTATTAATATCATTTTTCTCAATAGCTATTTTTAATTCTTGCATTTCCAATTCTAAACCAAAAATTGCATGAAATAATCTTGCAAATTCAGGAGTGAATCTATTTGAAACAGGTTGATAATCTTTTATTTCTGTTCTTATTGCATTTGTTATATAATTTTTAGTATCCATATTTTTAATAATTTAATTTATAAAACTTCTTGATAATCTTCATAGGTTATTTTTGGTATAGGTATATTTTCAACAAAAGTAAATCCTAGAGCTAAAATTAAACCTATTTTATCTTCTTTATTATTCTTATTGTGAACATAAGTTAATTTACCTTCAACAACAATAAAATCTTTAATTTTAATTTTCTTAGCATTTAAGTTATTAAATCTAATCCAATGATTACAATCTCTAACTTTTACTTCCTTTGTATATTTGTCCATAAATTTATAACTATTGCACAATAAAACAAAAAAAGTATCTTTTCTTTTTTTGATAGATACAACCCTACCTCCAATTATTACTCGATTAATCATCTCTTGTAAAAATAACTCTTGAATATTTACTCTCAATAAAATTTTTTTTCTTTAATCTTGTCATAGCAGAAGTTATTTTAACTCTAGTTTTTATGTCAAAATTTCCATACAACTTCATACCAATCTGGTAATCAGTTAAAGTAAATTCACCATTATTATTACTATTATTTTTAATAAAATTTAATAATTCTAATTCAAGGGTATCTTTTTTTGTTTTACTCATATTTTGTGTAATAATTTTTGTTAATATTGGAATCACCTTCATTTACAATTTCAATGCTTAAATTTTGTTTATTTATAACTTCGAAATCATAAGTTGAATCAACTTCAATAGAGTGGGTTCTTTGTTTTTGTTCATTATATTTTGTAGATAATCTACCTTTTAAATGAATTAAATCACCTCTATTTAATTTTAATTTTATTAACCAAATATCAATTAAGTATTGATTTGTAGTGTATATTAAATGATTATTTGGTTCATAAACTCCATAGTTTTTATCAATAGTTCTTAATAAAAAACTAGCTCGTTTAATTTTAATTTTATCATTTCCATGGTCATGGGATTTGATAGAAATTGCTGAATTTATTGTTCCTTGTAGATAAACCTCATTAATAGTTAAACCTCCAAGTATTCTTCCAAAACCAGTTAAAGCATCATCATCAATCTCAATAGGTTGGTTTTTTAATCTAAAAATATGAATATCTTTATAAATAAAAACTTCATTTTGATAAAAATGCAAACCATTTGCTAATTGACTTTGATAAAAATTTTGCCTAAATTCGCCATGAATGTAAATTTCATCATTAACTTTTAATTTATATTTATCTAAATATTTATTAAAATAATTAGATGATATATTTATAGTTATAAAAGTCTTCATTTCTGGCATAACAAAATTATTAGCACCCCTAGACTCTGGACTAAAAGTGCTAATAACTACTTCATAACAACCTTTTTGTTTATTAAGTTCTTTTTTAAAGTGGTGAACTTTTGCTGTTATAATTGTTATTGTAGATGAATCCATAATTTTTAGAATGGAATTTCATCATCAAACATATCCACCTCTTCTTCATCTTCTTTTGATTTATTTTTAACATTAGAAGATTTTTTAGGTTTAACTTTACCACTAATAGTTTCATTTGAAGGAATTGAAGCCTCTGAAATTATTAATTGGATTTTCTTAGAAACTGTTAATTTTCCACTTTCTTTGTCTTTATATTCATAAGCATTTAAAGAAATTTGACTATCAGTTACTTCAATTGAACCTTCATTATAAAGTAATGCGTTATAGGTTTCCTCATTAATCTTTCCTTTAAAAGCTATAAAATTTAAATTTTCATTTACAGGTTTTTTCTCTGGACCATAAGTTGCATATAGTTTAATTTTTCCAGTGATAATTTTATCATGCTCAGTAACTTCAAATTCATTTTTTATGTATTGTTTGCTCTTTGAGTCATATTTATTTACTAAATAGTATTTAGCCATAGTTATATTAATTGATTGTTAAAAAAGTTATCCATAATGGTTTCCTCAATATCTTTAAAAAAGTTATCAAGATAACTACCGTAAGACAAAAAATACTCATCATATTCTTTAATAGTCATAGGGTAATCTCCAATATAAATTTCATTGTTATTTTCCATATATTTTAATGTTTAATTGGTTCTGGAATTTCAATTCCCCATTCTGTTGCCCAATGAATAACCGCATCAATATATTTTGATACATCATTTTTATTGCCAGAGCTAGATAAACTTATATAATCAAAATATACCTCACCAGTTATTTTGTTAGTTTTTTCAGTTTTTATATCAAATTTTTCATTTAATAGATATTTTATACTTTCGTGTAAATCATCTAATTTAATATAATTACCTTCATTTTCAAAAAACTTTTGAATAGTTGGTAAAACAACAGCCCAATAATAACCTCTTTGCTCATTAGTTGGTGGAGTTGCTTTTGAAAAAGATATTTTAAAATCTTCAAAATGTTCGGCTTTTAATCTGCGGTCAATTTCTTTACCAACATTAGCTCGAATATTTATTAAATTTGATTTATTGGCTTCTTGAAAATAAAAAACCAAAGGGTTAATTGTTTGAATTAAATTGTTATTTTTTAATTTAAACTCAACCTCAAAATCAACTTTACCTTTTAATTTATTTTTTAACTCTTCAATAACTTGTTTTTGAGATTCTGATGTATCTTCCTTTAAATTAAATTTTATAATCATAATTTATCCTCTAAATTGTTTTACAAAATTATCTCTAATTTCTATTGTTTTTTGTGCTAATTTCGCAAGTTCAGAAATAAATTTTTCATCTCTATAAACTCTAATTATAAGTAATTGTTTTTCCTTAAAATTATGTCCATAAGAAACAAAATCTATCCACTCTCTTTCACTTACCCATAAGCCACCTTGTAATTGAGGAATATAAATGCTAGGAACTTTATTTTCAATTATATATTTAAAATGTGTCTTAGAGTCTGGATTTTTAGTTTCTAATAAACCATTATTACCAACTAAGCCATCTGGAGAATATCCAAAATTACCACAATCACTTTTAAACATTGTTATTTGTTCAACAAATTCAAGAGTTTCCTCTTGATATGCTTGCCTTGCTAATGGTTCTAATATATTACCTTTAATCATTGATTCACTTTTATAACCCTCCTCAGGATTAATTAAAAAAATATCAGTTGCTAAAGATAAAGCATATCCTTTGAGTTGGTCAGATTCTTCGCCTTTTGAAGTAATAATTTTGTTAAAATTAGAGGCAGTAGCAACCCCTAATCTTAAACTTAACCATTCATTTGTTCCTTGTTCTATGTTTTTTATTATTTGCATATTTAATCTCAAATTTAATTAAAAATCTTTATTGTCAACAATATTAGATTCCTCTAATTTTTGATTATCCTTATTTTTAATTTCTTCTATTTTTTGGTTATTCTTGTTTTTATTTTCTTCTATTTTTTTATTAAGTCCTTGAATAACTTTATTATAACGTGATTCAGGTAAATCATTTATTTTTTCTATTTTCATTATCTCTAAGAAGTTTGGTATTTTTGCCTGAATTATTAACTTAGCTATTTCTTTTTGTTGTTTTTCATCAATAGTTTTAATAGGCTGTTTTTTTGGTTGCTCTGATGCCTTATTGCTATCATCATCAATTTTTTCTTTGAAATCCTCGCTTTCGCTATCAGAATAAATCCCAAAAAAACCAACCGCACTATTTTTTAGAATTACTCTATCCATTAATCTTTTTAGCACCATTGCATAAGGATAATCATTTTGACAATTTTTAGGGCTTATTTCTCCAAATTCATAAACTCCTTGCTCATCATTTATATACTGCATTACCTTTATTTTTTCTGCCTCATCTTTCACAAAAGAGACGCTAGAGGGTTTAAATTTTAATTTATCTTCTAATTTATGATTAATTTTTAAACAACCATTATGGCTAATAATTAATCCAGTATAGCATAGCTTAGACCCACTTTTATTTTTTAGAATCCAAAAATCACCTTCATCTAAAGAATAATCTCCTTTTTCAATTAGTTCTATTGCCTTTTTTTTCGATTGTAAATATTTTGGAGTTTGATAAACCTCTAAATCTTCATATTCTCCTGTTTTAGAATTTTTCCATTTTTCTTTTTTCTTTTCCTCAAAAGAATATTCTTTTATATTTGTTTCTTTCATATGTTTTAGTTTAATTTAAGTTAATATTTTATAAAGTTTAAATTTTATAAGTATAATATAATACCTTATTTTTATTTGTCAATAGATAAGTTATTATATTTTTAATATTGTTTCAAAAAAGCATCAATTTGCTTATCTTTTTGAGTTTTATCCTCATCTTTTTTATCAAGCAATGAACCTTTCTCAAATTCCACACTAAACCAAACTAAACTTGCCGTGATGGCACGAATTATTTGAGTATCCAAGTTAATTGTAAAAGTTTTTGATTCTAAAATTTGATTTTCTTTATTAACTCCCTCAATATGAATAACGATATCGCCTTCAAAAATCTTTATGCCGTTCTCTTTATTAACTCCTGCAATATGAATATAGCAAGTTTCTTTCTCGTGCAACCACATTTGAGCTTGGCATTGAATATAATAATTAAAAGGCAAGCCGTCATTTTCAATTTTAAACCATTGCGAAATATCAGTAGTCTTACACTCAAGAATTGAACCATCGCTTAAAATATAATCAATAGTTGCTCTAAATGGAAACTTACAACCCTTAATTATTTTTTCTTTTTGAGTTTGAGACTGAACGATAAAAAGTCTAACATATTTTGTTTTATCTCTTTTGGGTAGATTATCATCATATTGAACAAAACTCCACTCATATTGACAAATAAAATCATCTTTTACCGCCTCCTCCATTGCCTGCCCTCGCTTCATTGCTTCATTAGTGTTAAAATCATTGAACCGATTAAACTGTTCTCTATCAAGCATTAACTTTTTAGCTAATGAATATCTAGTCTCAAGATAACTTGGCATCTGCAATAATGCATCGTGGATACTTGCACTTATGATGTTTTCTGCAAGTAAGTTTGCCGAATATTCTTTTAGGAGTCCAGCAACTTCGCTGGCTCCTATCATCTTAAATCTATCTGTCATTACTTTCCCTCATCTAATTTTAGTTTTAATTTTTCATTTTCTCGGTAAATTTCTTTTGCTTTATGTAAAGTGTAAACAATATCATAGCCCCTTAACCACATATGATAGTAGATAGCTATAAATATAAAAAAAACAATTGCAGTTAAAATTTTAGAAAATATTTCATTTATTTTATTCATATTACTCCCCCCCTTAGCTAATCTTAATTTTTCTTCTTTTATCGCCAGCTTTTGCATTAATAGTTTTCTTCATATATATTTTATTAAGTTAATATTCTTGGGCTTTGTGGTGTAGATTTAATATTATCCGTCTCCGCTTCCTTTTCCGTTTCCGTCTCCGCTTCCGTATCCGCTTCCGCTTCCGTATCCGCTTCCGTTTCCTTTTCCGAATCCGCTTCCGTCTCCGCTTCCGTCTCCGTATCCGTTTCCGCTTCCGCTTCCGTATCCGTATCCGTCTTTGCTTCCGTATCCGCTTCCGTTTCCGTATCCGTATCCGTTTCCGATGTTTTCAATAAGATATGACATATTTATTTAAAATTTATAAATTGGTTGATTAATATAATATTATTTTTCAAATTGTTTTAAGTCTTTGATTGTAATTGCTTTTTCGCAATTACCATAAATCCAAGTTCTAGCTTGCTCAAGATTATCTCTGAAAATAGCTTTGCCAATTTCGTTATGAGAAATAAATGCTGGATGGTCATCACCGTCATAAATTGCCATTTGTTTTTCTACATCTATCCATTTTTGATATATTTCTTTAGTAATTTCTAATGTTTTCATATATATATTTTGTTAAGTTAATATTCTTGGGCTTTGTGGTGTAGATTTAATATTATCCGTCTCCGCTTCCTTTTCCGTTTCCGTTTCCGCTTCCTTTTCCGTTTCCGTTTCCGTTTCCGTCTCCGTCTCCGTCTCCGTATCCGTATCCGTCTCCGTATCCGTTTCCGTCTCCGTATCCGTCTCCGCTTCCGCTTCCGTCTCCGTTTCCGTCTCCGTCTCCGCCTCCGAATCCGTATCCGCCTCCGAATATGTATCCGCTTCCGCCTCCGCCTCCGAATCCATTTTCTGATAACATATTATTAAGATACGACATATTATTTATATATTGGTTGATTAATAATTGATTCCTTTGCTTTTTCTGAGCAAGGAATAATTTCGATAGCTTCTAACCAAACGATGCCAACTGGAGCACAAATATTTGATTCATCTTTTTTTAAGCCATTAAGGGCAATACCGGAAAGTGAAATGCCCTCTACATTAACCCATCTATACATTCTGCGAGCTTCTGTTAAGTAAACTTCGTTTTTTACTTTTTCTTTTAAATAACCAGCCCATACTCCAGCGGAGTAAGTCCTGATTATTACATATTGACCAATCAATGAAGTTGCTCCTTCTTGAGTTTGCACTTTATTTTCTTGATTGTTATTGTTTAAAGCTAGTTTAAGTAGTTCTATAATTAAATTATTGTTCATATATTTTGTTTTTAAGTTAATATTGTTGGGCTTTTTGTGGTGAAATTCTTTTATACTAGACATTGATTTTTGTGAAAAACTATTGCTGGATTTTCATCGCTACTGTCTTTATTTTTTTGTTCTTTTTCAATAGCAGTGTTAATTCTATGTTCTAACTCTTTTACTTGAGAATTAGTTAAAGAAACTTCTTTTTCTGGCAAATTATCACTAGTTCTTAAAAAATAAGCATCTTTAATGCAAATATCGCTTTCTACATTCATTTTGAAATAATTGATAGCATTTTTTATGCTTTCAAATTCATAGTCATTGCCATTGATGAGTAAAATCATAGTTTTTTTAGTTATAGTTAAGTTAAAATTTAAAAAATTTGGTGATTCTTATATATTTTGTGCCTTTGAAGTAAAAAGTCATTAAAATGTAATCTTTCCACAATAATTCTTTTTTATTGTTTCTTTTTAAAACGTTTTTATGTTTTTTTAACTGACTTTTCAAGTTGGAAAATTCAATTTGAGTTATGCCTAATTTTTCTTTGGCTTGTTTATATGTAGATAAAAAGTTGCCGTTATAATTATTTTGAATATTTGTTAAAATTTTTTCTATATTTGACATAAAATATTTTTATAAATTTTCTGTTAGTTTTAATTGTTGTGATATAATTACAGCATCATGTCCGTAATACCCGTTATGGTCATTATAGACCGTTAATTGAAATACTCCCTTGTTAGTTTTAAATGTTACAAACATTAAATTAACATAATCTGAGAAATTCTGCTTTTCAAGTTTATTTGTATTTAAAGCGGTATCTGTTAATTGAATATCTAGTAATTCAGCTCCAATAAATTGATTTAAATCATCCTCGCTAGAAAAATAGCCATAATTTTC
Source organism: Rickettsiales bacterium (assembly GCA_023256705.1). Lineage (GTDB taxonomy): Bacteria > Pseudomonadota > Alphaproteobacteria > Rickettsiales > UBA1997 > CAILUF01. Next base: position 12,113 of record JALREU010000012.1, on the reverse strand, counting down.
ACAACAAGATTGTCCAGTCCGAATACCAAATTGAATCGTTTGATTATTTGTAGTAATCTCGTATCCCGTAAATTCATTACCTCCCTTTTGAATTTGAAAAAAGGTTGGTTCAATTTTAATTATTATTTCGCTCACGACTCCCTCTATTTAATTTTTTTGTTTTTTAGTTAATATTTTTTTACCCGTCTTTCCGAGCTGTATAGCAAATTTTGACTAGTGCGAATAAATTCGTTCAAAATTCACTTGCGAGAATGACTCGCCAAATATTATTATTTTAAAGTGGCCGCTTTTACGCCCCACATGGCCGCTTCTTCAAATGCGGTTAATGCTAAAGCCACTAATCTTGCTCTTTCTTCAGCTTTTTGAGTGTCTTTTTCATCTTCGTATTTTATCATGGCGACCATATTAATTAATGCGGCCGTTTTATCTTTAATATGTGAAACAATATCCTCAGAAGATGGATTAAAAGTTGTTCTAATTCTTTGTTCGCCTAGTGTTAATTCTTCAGTCATATTTTTTAAATTTAATTGTTAATAATATTGCCTTTTTTTAGAAGGCTAACTAGTCGTCTCTGCGAACTGTCAAGATTAACGCTTCTTTTACGGGCTTTTGTCTACCAAAGTTAGTCAAAATGATTAGTTTTGACACAATCATTAGGAATCGAACCTAACTCCCGTCTCACCAGAACTCAGCCACCGAGCAGGACTCGAACCTGCCTTTTTTCGCACTCTTCTTCACCCGTGCCGAGTTAATATTTAAAAAGTGGCACATTTTTTACTCAAACATCTATTGCAATTCAATATTTTTTCATTGTGTTTACCTTGGCCTACCTTATGACAATCTAGGTTGGTAAGCTGTATAATTCACTAAAGTTTCTTGAAGGTAGATTGTTCGACACGAGCCGAACCCCCAATACTGTTATAGCTGTGCCACCATTTAAATATTTACGATTTTGTTGGGTCTCGTGGACTCGAACCACAATTTACAGAGCCAAAATCTGTCGTCCTACCTTTAGACGAAGACCCAATTTGCCTTTTTACAGAAGGCTAACTGTTATTTTTTCAATAGACCTAATCTTACAATTAAAATTTCGTTGTAAGAACGCATAACGCTTAATTGATTTTTTAATAAAATGTTTTGTTCCACTCCTACTTTTGCAAAATCATCATTATTGTTAATAAAGCTTTCAAGAGCATCTATTTTAATTTGTAATTCTCGTTGCTCTTGCTCTAGTCTTGTTAAAAAATCTGACATAATTATAAAATTTAAGTTAATATTTGCCTTTTTACAGAAGGCTAACTGGCTCGTCTTTCCGAGCTTGTCAAGTCTAGCACAACGGCGACTTTCCAGAGTGCGCTCATCTCGACCTTTACACACTGATACTTATACTCGTAAGAGCCAAATCGAGAGTATTCCTGCACTCTTCTTTACCCGTGCCGAGTTAATATTTAAAAAGTTGCAACCATAAAACTGGCCGAGTTTTACGGAGTTTATTACCAAAGACCCCTAAACCATCTTGGCAACTACTTCCATTCGCCTTAGGTTTTAAGCCCCGAGGAAGACCGACTAACTCCTGTCGTAGTTGTTGCAACCATTTAAATATTTTGGTGGGAGGGGTAGGATTTTAACCTACGAAACCAAATTAACTTTATTTTATTGCGAATAATTACTTCGCTTTCAAATAAATTTAATTAAACTGGTGGCTTGCCTACTGGTCGACCGCTGACAAGCTGATATTAGCACTCTTCCACCCTCGCCATATAAATATTTACGATTTTGGCAGCGAGCGTAGGATTTGCACCTATCTTCGTTTTTAACCAAAACATCAAGAATCGCTAAATTCCCATAGTTTTTAAACTTTACTCGTCAGTAAAGAACAGTCCTAGACCAAACTCACCATAATTTATTCACGATTTTGGCTGACGGAGCAGGACTCGAACCTGCGACATTAGAGTTAACAGCTCTACGCTCTACCAACTAAGCTATCCGCCAATATATTAATATTATAATTATTTACTTGCTTAATGTCAAGCATTTATTTTAAAATATTTTTACACCTACAACCGCAAGGTTTGGCAAGTATTTTTATAAAATAATCAAAAAATTTTTTTAATATAATCAATTAAATTGCTTTTATGTATAAAATTATTTAATGGATAATCACTTTCACTGATTATAAATATTTTGCCTGCCAACCTAGGATTTGCAAGCAACAATCTATCCATTACTTCCAGTCCATCTTCATCGCCATTTTTATCAATGAAGACAAAATCCCAGTTTATCCCAAGATGCTTATTATCTAGCTTCTGGGCATAAACAATATTTTCTTTCTTTAAAAGAAAATCCCAAACAAGTAAATTAATTTTCTGGTCGTCGATTATTAAAATCATATTACCAAGTTAATGTTGTTAATTGTGATAAAACAATTATAACTAATAAAAGTATTGCTGGCTCCATAATTACTCCTTAAATAATATTTCATAAATTTTCTTTGCTTGTTTCTCAGCCGAGTTTTTAAGCATGAGCCAATCTTCATCGCTTATTTGCATTCTTGTTTCAATTTCTTGAAACGGCTCTAATAAACTTGCTATTTTTGCCTGCATTTCAAAATCAAATAAATTAGTATCAATTGCCATTTGTGCTATTTCATTTATCACAATTATTGCTTTGTGAGTGTTAATTTCTCTAGTTTGTTTATTTGCTAACTCATAAATAGCTTTGTTTGTCAATATGTCTAAGCGATTATTTAATTTAGCAAGTTTATCCTTTTTCTGGTATCTGTCCAAGATTTCTAAATAACAAGTTTCACATAATTTAAAAAATTCATTTGTGTTCTTTGTTATGCCATTTAAAGCAAGAGTTCCCAGAAAGTAAGGAAATATAACAATTTTAACTAAATTCTTGTCGGAAATATACATATTTATTTATTAAGATTAATCGAAGGATAGCATATAATATCATCATCAAATCTTAGGATTTGTTCTTGTATTGTTTCTGGGTCAATTTCTCGATAGTTTAATTTATCTATAAAATTTATATGTTTAACTATTTTTGAAATAAATTCAATTCGACGATTATCATCTCCATTAAATAAAAAACAATTATTATAAGGCATTTCATATTCATAAACTGGAGTAAAAATATCAGTGTCAATACCTTTAAATTTTATATAATTTTCATTCCAAATTTTTTGCCTTTTTTGTCTCAATTCTATTAATTTTTCAATTTTCCCAGACCTATGACTAGTCCAACTTTTTAAAAATTCAGCAACATCATGGGCTCTATGTGGATTTTCATTTGCATAACTAATACCCCAAAGAAATAATTTTGACATTTCTCTTTTTAAAATATTAATACTATATTTATCGCATCCAAACTCTTTACATTTTCTATCAAAACATTCGTCTAAATCCATATAATTTTCGATAGTATTTATTGTAAATATGTCTACAATCTTATTTAATATAATAAAGAATACTCTATCAGGTCTTGTAATACTATTATTGACACATTCAATAGATTCCTGTGGATTAAGGGTTCTTATATGTATTTGAGTATGCTCATTTAGAGTTTGCATTTTTTTACACCATTCGATAAAATGGTTAAAAGTAGTTCCTCCAAAAGTTTTTTGAAATAATTCTTTTTCTGTTAAAAATTCTGACATATATTTATTTATTAAATTTAATAAGTTTTGATTCAAATAGCTTAATAAGCATTTTTCCAGCTATGTTTGCGAGTGAGTCATTTTCTAATTGCCAAACTTCTAATTCAATAGCCCGCAAATTTCCATAAACATATCCTAACAATAAACAATCTGAGCAACCTGACCATTGCATCCAAAAACAATATTCCTTCTGTTTAAATTGAATTTTTTTTGGTAAAGCATCAAGCAAAGTTTCAAAATCGTAAGATGGAGTGTTTCTTTCTATGTAATCTTCATAACCACTATCATATAAATTAACGGGGTCTGTTGCTTTATAATGAAAATGAAAATCAGCCTCAAACCCAGCTTCTTTGAGTTGTTTTGAAATTTCAAAATTTGTTGTTTTCATATATATATAATAAGTTAATTGTTAATAACTGGTGGTTTAGGTAGTGGCATCCAGTGAGTCGCTTGAATATTTGTTTTACCACAATATCCAATCCCTTCAGTTTTATATTCCTCTTTAAAATTAAATTCATTAATTATAGTATTAAAGTCCCCATCTTCGCCGTAAAAACTATTGGTTTGTGGGCTATAATTTGCAATTAATACTTTTTGAATTGTTTTAGCTCTATATTTTTTATCACTATTTTTTTTCTTATATTCCATTCCAGTAATAAACATTAAAAACTTACTCCCATCTTTTGGAGCTGTTTGTATCGGTTGCCATTGATTTTCCATATTATTTTTTAATTAAATTAACAAAAATCCCAGCTAAACTGCCAGGCTGTCGATGATTTACAAATTTCGCAAAAATCAATTGTTTCACCTTCGCAAAAAGCAAATGATTTTGGAACTTTCACCCATTTTCTTTTGCCTTTTATAAGATAAAATAATCTATCTCCGAAGAAACTCCCAAACACTATTCCGCAATTTCCAAGTGATTCTATTAATATCTCATTTTTTAAAAAACCTTTTTTAGTCTTTAAAATTTTAACTTTATTTTCCATATTATTTTTTAGTTAAGTTGTTAATGTTGTTTATTAGAATTATTTAAAATAGCTTCTTTGAGTTTTTTAAATTTACTTACGACATAGTTTCCAAAAATATTCTTTTTTTCTGTTTTGTCTATTAAAGCATATAATTGATTTTCAAACTCTTCATATTCTTTCTTAACCAATTCTTTTATTTCTCCGCCAGCTTCTTCTAAAGCAAAATCTATAATTTTTTTATTTAAATTAACTTTCATAGAAACTTTGCTACCTTTGATTTGCATTTCGCCGATGTAATATTGTAAATAATAACCGCTGTATTGTCCGCCAACTTTTGGATTATTTTCGTAGTCTAAATATTCAACTTTTTTATCTTCAATTATTTCTATATTTTTATTATTTTCTAAAAATTCTTTTTTGTTTCTTTTTATTTCTTCTGAATAAATTTCATGATATAAACCATTATATTTTACAAAATACTTTTCTTGTATTTTTATTTCTATTTTTTCAATTTTCATAGTTTAATTATTTAAGTTATTAATTACATTCTCCACAATAGACATTGTGAAGTTTATATTTTTTTTATTTGTTAAAGTTTTTAAGTTTTTTAAATGTTTCTATAAATCCGTCTTTTGCTAAAGAATATAAAACAACAAAATATATCGGTAAGAGTCCAAATAAAATTACAATTGCACCAATTATGTTAAAAATTTGTATATAGTCCATAGTTCTCCTTATTTATTAAATATAACAACCATACTCGGAAATGGTGCGGAATTTTTAGAATTTCCAAACTTTAATCTTCCTTTTATAAATTCAATTTGACCTTTAACACAATACTCGTGAAACCATTTTGTATCTGTTCTAGCTGGTAATAAACATACAATAACAGATCCTTTTAAAGATTCTTCAAAGGCTTTTTTTATCCATTTTCCTATCTCTCTTCCATACGGAGGGTTCATCCAACAATTACCATTCCATTTTTGAGATAATCCATCATCATCAATGGTAAAATATTTTTTACATTTCGCATTTTCTGAATTAGCACAAACATCTAAATTAAAATTATAAATTTTATTATATTTGTCAAAAAAATCCTGCGGAGTTGACCATAAATCGGTTTTGCTTAAAAAGTGAATATTATTCATAATTCTCCTTATTTATTAATTTTAAAATCGACAACCCACACAAATGGATTAGCATAAAACTTTTCTAAAATGAAACAATAAATAGCATCAATTAATAAATATATTAGAAATCCTACAAAAATACCAACGGAAATAAACGTTATAATTTCTAAAAAGAATATTGTAAATAAAGCAATTCCTACAAAAAGAAAGATTGCTAGTAATAATGATAGTGTTTTCATATTATTTTAAGTTAATTGTTAATAACTGGTGGTTTAGGAAGTGGCATCCAATGCGAGAAATATATATCTCTAGCGATTAAATCAGCTAATACCCAGTCTTGATTGCCGCAATCCCAGCCGTATTTTGTTCCTTGTAATTTTGTAGCCTCTAGTCTTCGCCCGTATGAGCTATCTGTTGTTGACCTAAGCCAAACAAATACACGAACATTTTCAGGACATGTTTCTATTGGTTGCCATTGATTTTCCATATTATTTTTAATTTAAGTTGTTAATATAAGTTGTTTAATTTTTGAAATATTTTTATTTAAACAACATCCATGTAATTCTGTAAAGAAATAACCTATGAAAGATTCAAAAACTTCTTTTTTGTAATTTCTTTTTAACCCTTCATTTTTTTCTCTAATTCTAGAAAATATTTCATCGCTAGAGATTAGCATTCTTCCAATATCACAATCTCTACTTATTTCTCCAAAATAGTAATTTTTATTAGTTTTAATGAGATAAATACTACTACCAACAGCACACCAACTATACAAAGTAACTGTATTGTTTCCTGATTTTTCTAAACGAGAATCTGCTAATTTCTTTTTTTCGCATTTTAAAAAACTTTCATACAAAAAAGCGGCTATATCTCGTATTTCTTGCTCAGTTTTTTGTACCTCTTCTGGTTCTTTATAAAATATTTTTATTCTTTCATCCAAAATGCTTTCAATAAAAGAATTTAACAGTGGCTTTTTATAGTTAATACCATTAGTTTTAAGGGATACTCTTACTATAACATCGTGTAGCGATTGCCAAGAATAATTCGGTGAAAATAATGCTATCTCTGGAAATTTAAAGGCTGCATATTCAAATGCTCGTCCAAGCATTAATTCCATATCAGAATAGTTCTCCCAACCCTCAATAATCCAATTGTAAACTTCTTTTTTAAAATTGTGTTTTAATTTAATTTCTTCTTGTGCGTTAAATATTTTACCTTTCATAGTTTAATTATTTAAGTTGTTAATTACATATACCTGCATTATATTTTTGTGTTAAAATTATTAAAATCAGCTTAATACAAGCGATACATTCTTTATGTATATCTAAAGAAAGTTTTATGTATATTAATTGATTTTTAAGAATTGCTAATTTATTTTTCTTTTTTGTCAAATGTTTTGATGAAAGAGCCATTTCCTTTTCGAAATAAGCGATATTAGCATCGGTAGAATCAAGTAAATTTTCAATATGCTTTTTTTTAATTTCGAACTCATTTAGCTTGTCTTTTAAAAATTTAAGTGTTTCTTTTTTCGTAGTCATATTATTTTCTATTTAAGTTGTTAATTTTTAAGCACAATGCAAACCGCACTCTGATATATCAATTTTTTCTACAACATTTTGATTTTGTAAAAATAAAAAAAGTGGTGCTGAGTAATATGGGTCATCATTCAAATATCCCTCTATTTTTATTGAAAAACCCTTAACTGGTATTAATTCGATACCGTAACCCTCAATCCTTCTAAAGCATTTATCAAACTGAGATAAATCAAATTCTAGTTTATGAAAATCTTTAATTGATAAATTATTAAAATTTAGGTAAGAAATATCACTAGATGAAAACAAAGTTCTACCACAATCAAATTTTATTTGATTTGATGTTATTTCTATTACCTTTGAATATTTATTTTCCATATTATTTTTTAGTTAAGTTGTTAATTACATTTTCCACTATAGACATTGTGAAATTTGTTTGTTCATTAATTGTTTCTTCAATTTCTTTAAATTTACCTGCCTTTATTTTTTCAACAAAAGCAAATTCACTTTCGAAATATCTGATAAATAAATCTTTATTGTTGTAATAAAATCTAGCCTTGCCAGTTTTATCAATAAATTTATTTAATATATCTTTAATGTGTATCATATTTTTACAATTTTATTTCTTTAAATTCTCCAATATCTCCATTAAAATTAATGGAAACTGAATCAGATAACCCGTCTCTATTTTTTAAAACTTCCATTTGTAAAACTTTATTTTTAGTATTGCTAGATTGGTTTGCTGTATCATTCCACATAGCTATAACACAATCAGCATCTTCATACAATCCTCCTGAGCCTTTTAAACTTGATAGACTAACCTTATCACCAATTTTATCTTTAGTTAATTGACTTAGAAGAAAAACTGGAACTTTATATCTTTGAGCAATCTTAGCTAAGAAATTTACATTTTGTTTTATTAAAGATGATTCATTAAAATTTTTATCTAAATTTAATTTCATTATTTGTGCATAATCTATTACGATTAAATCTATGGGATTTTTCTTTAATGCTTTTTTTAAAGCAAATTCAATTTCTTTTGTTGATAAAGATACTTTTTCAACAATAAAAAACTTTTTTTGAAATGATTTCCAAGTCTCTAAAGCAAAATTAAAATCATTTTCCTCGTGGTTATAAATATTATTTATCAAAATTCTAAAACTATTGATTCTTGATAAAATTGATAAAAATCTTGCTATAATTTTTCTTTTTGACATCTCCATTGAAACAAATAATACCCCATAATCGAGTTTTAATGCATTTAGGATTATGTTTTGAGCAAAAAAGGTCTTACCAGTGCCACTACCAGCTCCAAACACATATAAACCTTCCTTATGCAATCCTCCATTTAACATTTTATTTAAACTTTCAATATTTGTTGGAATCGGTTGTATAACTTTTTGTTTATCTTTTTCTAAATACCAATCATTAAGAGCTTCCTCACCATCAAAAAGCTGAACTGAATTTATATTTACATCGATTTTCTTAACAGCATTTTCAATTTTGTTAATAGCAAAATCAAGAGTATTTGTTGATAATGCTTCTTTAACATCATTAATACAATTTTCAAGTTCTCTTTTTTTCCATAGCTCAGTGATTATTAAGGCATATTCTCTAATTTCAACATGACTACTTGCAACTGCTAGCAATGAATTTAAATAATCTAAAGAGCCAACTTCTTTTAAAATAAGATTTTCTTTAAAGAAAGGTCTTAAAGATACCATATCAGCTATAAAACCTTGCTCATTTAAAGCAAGAATTTCCTCAAAAATTACTTTGTGTTCAATAGAGCTAAAGTGTTCTTTATCAAAGAAATCATTAATTATATTCAAATAATTATTGTTGTAAATTATGCTTCCTAGCAATATTTGTTCAGCTTCTGTGTTGTATAGTTCCATAAACTTATTTTATTTTAAATTTTTCAATATTTGGAAATTCTGCCCTGATTTTATTTTTAGCATCATCAGGTAGATTAGCGAGTTTCTCAGAGTTGCTACAATGCAATGTTACTGAGTTATAAGATTGCTCTATGTCTAAAAAGATATACTCTCCTGCTATTTTGTTTAACTTGTCTAGCAAATTCTTTTTCTCTTGAGATTGTGTTTGATTGTTGTTAAAGTTGTTTCCTTCCCAAGTTCTTATGCAAGCCTTCCAATCTTTCATTGCATTTTTACCAACTTTCCACCCATTGGCTTCATAGTAATTTAAGAATTTCTCAGGATTAACATTGTTTTTTCTTTCCAAACAATAATTTTTAATTTCTTCAATTGTTGGTTTAATAAATTTTTTGGATTTATATTTATTATTTAAATTTTGATTATTGTTTAATTTAATTTCATTTAATTTAATTTCATTTAGTATGCTTTCGTTTGGGTTATGTATCTCAAAACCCATGGGTTTTTTTTCTACAAACCACTTCTCTTTAAGAAATTGAGGAATATCAGAAATAAATTTAAGCCTAAAATCAGTTGAATGGTCTGCACATTTACTAGAATTACACTCTCTGCAAAGAGGTTGTAAATTATCAATAGAATCTAATCCTCCAAGTGATTTTGGTATTATATGGTCTTTTGTTGGATTGCTACCTGTACCATTAAAATCAAACCCACAGCCCAAACATTTATTTTGGAAAAATTCTAACATTTCCTGCCAATCTGATTTTTGGAATGGTTTTTTTGTGCCAAGCGGACGACCGCCTAATTTTCCATTGTTTCGGCTAGAATTTAATTTTTTTGCAATTTTATCGCCTAATTGATTTAACCGATTAGAAACCCAATAAAAACCCGTAGGTTTATTTTCGCTTTTAGTAAAATAATTTTCTAAAATAAAATCTACTGCTTCCTGTTCATCTTTTGAAAATGCAAAAACAAGTCTATAAATTTGCTCTTTTGTGTAATTAATTTTTAAATCTTCTTGAAAATATAAAACTGATAAATCAATTAAAGCTCCTCTTTGAAGCATTGTTAATTTTCTTGAATCCGATACATAATCAGTTAAATATATCGGTAAATATATAAATTTATCTTGTTGTGTTTGATTTGTCATAATTTTCCTTGATTAACTTTACTTTTAAATTGTCTTTAAAGTTCCATAAAATAGATTTTACATTAACTTTACTAGTCATTGAAATTTTTTCAGCTTCAAGTATTGGCATAATATACCCTACAAGTTTTTTAGTTTCTTCTGTTAGTAAATCTTCTAAATCCATAATTACTTTACTTGAATTACTTTCTTTTTGCATTTCTGCTTCCCCCTATTTTATTTTATTAATTTATGTTGTAAAGATAAATTTTTAACATTTTTAATCTTAGTAAAAATCTAAAAAAACCAATTCTAAAAATAATTTTACTTAAATATTTTCTTAAAATTATTCTTACTTTTAACTGGTCGCTATCATTTTCCTTAAAATTGATTTCTGATAATTTTTTATCTGTGATTTTTTCGGCAAACTTGATTATTAGTTGCCTTTTTTCCCTTGAAATTAATCTTACTAAAAAAGTTTTGTCTTTTGAGTAGATTAATTTACCACCTACAACTGATTTATAAGCCTCATTTAACACTTTTATTTCTTCATCTAGCAATCGCCAAGTTAATTGAAATAATTTATTTATTTGTGTTTGATTTGTCATAATTATTTAAATTACTTATTAAAACTTGTTCCTTAATGTCGGTAGTATAATATGAAAACTCTTTTTTAACTGTCTCAATTATAATTTGTGCTGTGTTTATTTCATTTAAGCGAGATAAGCACTTTGCTAAATGTCTATTGTGAAGTTTATGTAATTTTTTGATTTGTTCTTCCTTATTATTACTAATTACCTTTTTTTGCATTTCTGCTCCTTTTATTATAAATTATTGTTTTATGTTGTCAATTAAATTCCAACTAAAAAATGATTTTGTCATTTTATCCCCCTTTAATAATTAAAAATATTTTTTTTAAACTTTAAACCTGAAATATAATCAAAGATTGTTTTTAAATCTTCTTGAAAATGCACTAACTCAAAAGAAAATATTGAAGTATCGACCTCACCAGTTTCAATATCGACTTTAATTTCTTGTTTCCATTTTTGATTTTCAATTGTGAAAATAAAGAGAAATTCTTCTCTTTTACCGATGATATTATCTTCATATCGATAGATAACTTTAACTTGTATTCTATCGTTTAATTTTAAGATTTCTTGTTTTTCTATATTAGTATTATTTAGCATATTCCCCCTTTGTGGCGGTGAGGCTTGCGGGGGGCAAGCCTCACCATAATTAATAAACAATCCCCCCGTAATGTTTATGTGCTGGCAAGCATACTTATTTTCTGAACTATCGCTTCAATTATTATATAGATAAAAACTTTCGCTTGCCAATTGTGAACCGTTAGTGGATGCAACCCCGAAAAGGGAACGGCTCACAATAAGAAAGCGAGGGGGCTAACTACTCCCCCTTGCCCAACTTAACTATTCTATATGAAAATAACAATCAAATATTAACAAAAAATTAATAAATCATGAAATTCAAAATGAAAAATAACAATCAAATAATAATTAAAAAATAAATTATAAATGAACTTAATTACAAATGAAATTAATTACAAATGAAATTAAAAGTTATTTATAACTAAATTTATTGTTTGTTAAAAATATTGTCAAGTTTTTTCTTGAACCTATTTTTAACAATTCTTGCAACTCTAAAAGCCAATTTATATGTTGGCTTATTCATTTCATAGATTATCAAAACTAAATAAATTGATAAAATTATAAATATTATTGATAAAATCATTATTCCCCCTCTTTTTGTTTAATACATTGTTCAATCATTTCCGCAG
>JALREU010000129.1 GCA_023256705.1 Rickettsiales bacterium | reverse complement strand
TTTGTCCGCTTTCCTTTTTTTCTTCGCGAGTAAGCATATTATTTAATTTCTCCAGTTACCACAAAGCCTGCAATTTCGGCAATATTAGTCGAATGATCGGCCAATCTTTCAAAACTCTTGGCAATAAATAAAATATTGGTAATGCGCTGAACCTCTTCTTTACTGAAGGTATCTTGGTCGATGATAGTAAATAAATTACTGTAAATAGCGTCAATCTCATCATCTTGCGCCAAAACAATATTGGCAAGCTCCAAATCATGATTATTAAAGGCAGTAATCGCTTCTTTTACCATAATTTTTGTAAGATTTATCATATCAAGCAAAGCTTTTTCAACCATTGGGTCAAGAGATTCAATGCCTATTCTAGCAATTTTTTTAATAATGCTTTTTGATTGATCGCCCGACCTTTCAAGATTTGAAGAAACTTTTAAAGAAGAAATCGTAAAACGCAAATCAACTGCCATCGGTTGACGCAATGCCAAAATTGCCGTTACCTTTTTTTCAATTAAGTGATCTAAAGAATTAATTTTGTAATCATGGGCGGTGATTTTTTCAATTAAGGAATTATCACGGGTTTGAATCATTTGTGCGACCATATCGATTGATTCATTGACCATTTCTACCATGGTTTCAAGGGTTCCAACAATAGATTGTAAATCTTTGTCATATGATTTGACGGTGTGTTCTTTTAAGTCCATAAAAAAGAATTTTATTTAAAAAAAAATTAATTAAGATTTATTTTACCAAATTAAAATTTCAAAATCAAAAAATATATTTATTTTTAAAATGACAAGTTCAAAAAATCTTAAGAAAATTTTATTAATAGGCTCTGGTGGTAGAGAACATGCCATTTGCAAAGCTTTTAAAAATTCCAAATATTCAACACAAATTTTTGCATTAAATGGCAATGCCGGAATTCAAGATGATGCCGAAATTATTTCCAACATCAAGCCAAATCAACATTTAGAAATTGCTAATTTTTGTAAAAATCAACAAATTGATATGGTTTTTATTGGTCCAGAACAGCCTTTAGTTGATGGCTTGAGCGATTATCTTCGTTCGCAAAATATTCGTTGCTTTGGTCCATCTAAAAAAGCTTCACAAATTGAAGCGTCAAAAATTTTTATGAAAGAAATTGCCACTAAAAATAATGTTCCAACCGCCCAATATCAAACTTTTTACGATATTGACCCTGCCCTTGATTTTGTTGAAAAAATTGGCTTTCCTTGTGTTATTAAAGCTGATGGCTTAGCTTCAGGTAAGGGAGTAATTATTGTTGATAATTTTTTAGAGGCGAAAAAAAATATTGCAGAAATTTTTGCAGGTAAATTTGGCGAAGCTGGAAAAAAAATTATCATTGAAGAATTTTTACAGGGCTTTGAGGCAAGTTATTTTGTAATTTGTGATGGAAAAAATTATTTACCTCTTGGTTTTGCTCATGATCATAAAAAAGTTGGTGAAGGCGAAACTGGTTTAAACACAGGCGGAATGGGCACTTACAGCCCCTCACCTTTAATTAATAACGATTTAGAAAAGAAAATTATTGAAAAAATTATTGAACCAACCATAAAAGGAATGATCAATAATCAGACTCCATTTACTGGAATTTTATTTGCTGGGCTAATGATTAAAAATAATGAACCAAAATTACTAGAATTTAATGCACGCTTTGGTGACCCAGAAACTCAAGTAATTTTACCAAGAATTACTTCGGATTTTTATGATTTAATCGATTATGCCATTGATGGCAGATTGAACGAATATCAGCTTAAATTTGACGAGGAAAATAAGTTTGTTTGCGTGGTAATGTGCGCAAAAGGCTATCCCGAAAATTATCAAAAAAATACTGAAATAAAAAATTTGCAAGATTTACAAAATGCCTTAACCAACAAAATCGCTATTTCAGGCAAGTTTTATTCCGATGTTTATATTTTGCACGCCGGAACCGCAATTTCTCAGGATAATAAAATTTTGGCAACTGGTGGAAGAGTTTTAAATATAGTTTCCAAGGCAAAAAGCCTTGAGGAAGCTCGAAAAAACGCCTATGATTTTTTAAAAAATATTGATTGGGATCAAGGTTTTTATCGCAAAGACATCGCTTTAATCAAGAATTCGTAATTTTTTAAACAAATTCAGGCGGGTCAAATTTTATAATTGATTTTTCAATATCTATCTCTGGAAACAAATCATTTTTAAATGGAAAATTGGATATTTTGCTAAAGCCATTTGGAATAAAATTATCTAAAAATTCAATTTCAATTGCAGTGGTAGCATTATTTAAAACATTTACCACCGTCCCAATTTCTTGATTTTGCATATTCAAAACTTTTAAACCCACTAAATCAATTATATAAAATTCATTTTTCTTGGTTTTTTGAAAATGCTCACGATAGCTATAAATTTCAAGACCTTTCAATTTTTCGGCATGATTTCTATCATCAACATTTTTTATAGAGGCAATGGCAAATTTATCGCCATTATTGTTGGATTTTTCGCTGGTTTTAGTAAAATTTTTGATTTTAAAAAAATATTCATTGTCATTGATATCAAATAACGGATATTTTTCCAAATTTTTGACATTATCGCCATAATAAATAACCTTTACATCACCCTTGATGCCATGAGGAGAAAGGATTTTAGCAATTAAAATTTTTTTATTCATAAATTTTCTTCAAGTCTTAACATTTCTTTAAAAGTAGGTCTTTTACGAATAATTTTAAATTCATTATCATCAATTAAAACTTCAGGAACTAATGGTCGACAATTATACTCGCTAGACATAGAGGACCCATAAGCTCCGGCACTCAAAAATGCAAATAAATCGCCAATTCTTGGAACTACAATTTCACGATTTTTTGCCAAAATATCGGTAGATTCACAGACAGGACCTGCAAAATCAAACTTGGCACGATGCCAAATTCTTTTTTCAACTGGAATTACTTCATGATATGACCCATACAATCCGGGACGCATTAAATCATTGATGGCACCATCAATTATCACAAAATTTTTAGTAGGGGTTTCTTTGTGAAAAATAGTTTTAGTCACTAACAATCCGGCATTACCAACAATTGCCCGCCCCGGAGCAATAGTTACCGAAACATCGATGCCAGCAATGATTTTTTTTATCAAACCAACATATTCTTTAATATCAATGGTAGATTCGTTTTTGTAATTAATGCCAATGCCTCCACCAAAATCTAAATTTTTTATTTTAAATCCTAATTTAGTGAGTTCGCTATAAAGATTTTTTAATTTATAAAACGCCTTTTCAAAAGGATTTAAATCAATAATTTGAGAACCAATATGCATGGCAATTCCATATATTTCAAGACCCAATAATTTTGAAGCAATATTATAAACTTCAAGAGCATTATCAAAATCTATGCCGAATTTGTCACCCTTTCTTCCCGTAGAAATTTTGTCATGAGTTTTAGCATCAACATCAGGATTTACCCGAACTGAAAATTTAGCGATTTTGCCAAGATTAATAGCTACTTCATTTAA
>JALREU010000128.1 GCA_023256705.1 Rickettsiales bacterium | reverse complement strand
GAACTAATCATCAAGAATGGGAAAAAGCATTTAAAAGCAATACCAAAGTGGTTTTCATCGAAACTCCTGCCAATCCTAATTTGGAAATTATCGACATAGAATTTGTGGCCAAATTATGTAAAAAAAATCAAGCATGTTTAATTGTCGATAATATTTTTGCTTCGCTTTATTCGCAAAATTCATTTGAATTTGGTGCCGATATTGTGGTTTATTCAACTACCAAGCATTTTGATGGGCAAGGTAGAACGCTTGGCGGAGCCGTCTTGGGTAAGCAACAATTTATCAAGGAAGTTTTACTGCCATTTCATCGCCACACCGGACCAGCTTTGAGTCCATTTAATGCTTGGGTAATTTTAAAATCTTTAGAAACTTATTTTTTAAGAATGGAAAAGCAATGTTTCAATGCTAATAAAATTGCTGAATTTTTACAAAATTCTCCAAAAATAAAAAAAGTTTTATATCCACAATTGCCATCACACCCACAACATTTAATTGCCAAAAAGCAAATGAAAAATGGCGGGACCATGATTGCCTTTGAGGTTGGTAATTGTAAAAACGATGCTTTTAAATTTTTAAATTCCTTACAAATAGTTGATATTTCTAATAATCTTGGCGATTCAAAATCATTGATAACTCACCCCGCTACTACTACCCATTCAAACATTGCTCAAGCTGATCAGCTTGCAATCGGTATTACTGATAATATGTGTTGATTATCGGTTGGATTGGAGCATTATCAAGATTTGATAAATGACTTAAATAATGCTTTAAACAAAATATAATATAATATGCCTAGTTTTGATATTGTTTCGAAAATAAATATGCAAGAAGTTGATAACGCAGTAAATTCTGTAAAACGCGAGCTCACCAATCGTTATGATTTTAAGGGGGCAATTTTTTCAATTGAATTAAAAACCAAGGATAGCATTATCGAAATATCTGCCGATAGCGACTATAAAATTGGTGCAATTCAAGATTCAATCAAGGTGTTTGCAACCAAAAGAGGCGTCGATGTCAAATTTTTTGATTTTGGCGAAGTGCAAAAAGCAGGTGGAGGAATTTTAAAGCAAGAAATTAAGTTAAAAAACGGCATTGAATCTGAAATTGCCAAGAAAATTACCAAGGAAATTAAAGACCAAAAATTAAAAGTTCAGGCCTCTATCAAGGGAGATGAGGTAAGGGTCGATGGCAAAAAGCGAGATGATTTACAAGAAGTAATTGCTTTTTTAAAAGGAAAAGATTTTAATTTGCCTTTACAATTTATTAATTTTAGAGAATAGTTTATGAGCAATACACCAAGCACCTCGCCATCTCCGAGTTCTGTCAGTCCCTCTAACTTAATATCTTTAAAATCAAAGACCGATGATACCATAAGTCGTTATTGTGGTAGTAATCCAGATTTTAAAGAAAAATTTGAACGACTTAGTGACAGCTTTAGACAAAGTAATGTTTTGGCTCAACCAGCTAAAGCAATTGTTGCAACTCCTTTTTTGGCAGGATTTTTTGCGAATTTTTTGGCAATATATGCATTATTAAAGATATATTCTATTGTAGAGTCGGACAGGGTTAAGTTTCCAGGCTCTCCCTATGCTCAAACTAGAGAACCAGCCATTGCGGGATTGACTAATGCATTTGAAGATGTGTTTTTAAAAAGCTTTAAGGCATTTGGTTATGATATTGATTCTTATAGAACATGGAAAAATGAAGCGCATAATAGCTATTCAGATATTGATTCAACAAAATTCGATAGTGCTAAAACCGCAGATTTTTTTAAAGATGTTAGAGGTGATTTATCTAGCTTGGAAAAGGGTCTTGACGATGCGCTCAAAGAGAGAAATGCTAGTATGGCTGTTTAAAATATAGCATTAACCGCCACCAATAAAATGAACTATTTCTATTTTGCAATTTTCGGTTATAAAAGTTTTTTCATATTCATTGCTTGAAATAATGTTTTCATCCATTTCAATGGCTATTTTTCTGGGTTCAAGTTCTAATTTTTGAATTAGCTCTAAAATAGAACTACCATCTTTAATTTTGAAAGATTGACCATTAAGAAAAAAATTTGTATCGTTCATAAATATTTTGGCAATTTAAAAAAATTGGTTTTAAATTAGTTAATTCATATTATGTTAATTTAAAAAAACTTGCAATTTTTATTTTCAATGATTTTTAAAACTTATTTATTTAAAAATAATCTTCTAAATTGGTTGGCAATATCATTTATCCTAATAATACTGATATGGCTTAGCAAGGCTGTTGCCTTTTTGAATTTAGTCACTGAAAATGGCATAGATTTAAAAGATTTCTTCTTGTTATTTGTTTTTATTTTGCCTTGGATTTTAATTTATATTTTTCCAATTTCCTTTTGTATTGCTCTTCTTCTTACGATAAATAGATTTAATAGTTTTAGTGAAATTGTGGTTCTAAAAAATTTTGGTATCTCCAATTTTAAGCTATCACTACCATTTATTTATCTAGGTTTTTTAATTTCGGTTTTCAATTTTTTGCTTTCATTTTATATTATGCCAATGGCAAATAAGCAATTTCGAATTTCTAAACAAAATATAAAAGAAAATTATGCAAATTTATCTTTTGCCTCGCAAAATTTTGAAAATTTTAATAAATCAACCATTTATGTTCAACAAAAGAATGAAAATAATATTTTAAGAGGATTGTTAATAAACGATCAAAGATCCGAGGATTACGCTATCACTCTTTCTGCTCAAAGTGCTAATATTATTTTGCGAGACAATGAAATTTTCTTGCGCTTAAATAACGGCTCTTTGCAACGCTATAACTATCTTACCATGAAGAGCGAGATTTTAAAATTTGATAATTATATTTTTAATTTAAATGAAAAAAATCAAGAATTGTTTAAATATAAATGGAAGCCAAATGAACGCTTCATAAGTGAGTTGATTTTTTACGAAGATTCTTTAAGTCCAAAAGAAATAAAAGAACTAAAATCCGAATTACATAAACGCATAAATGACCCTTTAATTTCTTTGGTGTTTTCGGTAATAATTTCCGCAGTTTTGTTAAAATCAAAAATCAATAGAAAGAAAAATAATCATAGTAATTTAGTAGCATTAATCCTTTGTGTATCTTATATTTTGTTGTTGATTTTTAGTTATCGATTGAATGATAAGAGAGAGGATTTATTTTTTTTACCATATTTAATAAACTTTATTTTTTATAGCACCTCGATAATTTTTTTATTAATTAACCCAAGAAAATCTTAACTATGATTATAAAAAAAATTAATCGATATTTAATAAAATTATTTTTTTTAAATTTTATAAAAATCACTCTTGGATTTGCCACGATTTTTTTTATTATAAATTTGATGGAGTCCTTTGAAAGGCTTAAGGAAGCCAAAGTTGCGATAAGTATAATTTTTTTATTATCTTTTTTAAAAATTCCAGAACTTTTAAGTTCGGTTATTTTATCGGTGATTTTAATTTCTGCGACCTTCACTCATTATCAAATTTCAATTCGAAGTGAAGGGGTGATAATTCGAAATACTGGATTT
>JALREU010000127.1 GCA_023256705.1 Rickettsiales bacterium | reverse complement strand
CCAAATTTAAAATCCAGCCCTCAATATCAAAAAGCCAAAAAATATATGCCAAAAGGCACTAGCTCAATAATTGGCTTTGGAATTAAAGGAGGCAAAGAAGCTGGAATTAAATTTATCGATAATTTAAAATTATTTTCTCATGTGGCAAATGTTGGTGATGCTAAATCTTTAGTTATTCACCCAGCTTCAACCACTCATCAACAACTTAGTGAATCTGAACAAGAGGCAACCGGAGTTAGCCCTGATTATATTAGGTTATCAATTGGCATTGAAGATTTTGAAGATATTAAGGCTGATCTAGAAAATGCCTTGGGTTTATCTTAAATTTAATCTAAGCTCGCAAATATTTTTATATTTGCGAGTTAAATTATTTTTGCAATATTTATTGGCAGGCAAGGCACTCTTCGTATTTTTCGCCACCGGAATTTTGATTAAAATCAATATCTTCTCTTTGAGTTTTATTGGAAACCTTATCCGCTCTTTGAATTGAGGTAGAACGGCAATAATAAAGGCTTTTTAATCCTTTTTGCCAAGCTCTAAAATGAATTTCATGTAAGTGTTTTTTAGAAACATTACCCGGAATAAAAATATTTAAGCTTTGGGCTTGGCAAATATATTCTTGCCTTTCTGCTCCTAAATCGATAATCCATCTTTGGTCAATTTCTTGGGCAGTTTTGAAAACTAATTTTTCGTGATCGTCAAGAAAATCTAGATGCTGAACCGAACCTTCATTGATAGTAATTGAAGACCAAATATCTTCTGAATTTTTTCCTTTTGATTCAAGTAATTTCACTAGATTTTTATTACGAACATTAAAAGATCCAGTTAAAGTTTTTTGGGTAAAAGAATTGGCGGCAAATGGCTCAATACCTGGTGAGGAATTGCCAGCAATAATCGAAATTGAAGCGGTTGGAGCAATTGCTAATTTATTGGAAAAGCGCTCTTCAATGCCCGCATCTTTGGCATCTAGACAAGATCCGCGTTCTTTGGCTAAAGTTTTTGAAGCGCGATCAACACCTTGTTTAATATGCATGAAAATTTTCTTGTTCCAAACTTTGCTCATTGCTGATTCCATCGGCACATTTTTGCTTTGTAAGAAAGAGTGAAAGCCCATAACGCCAAGTCCGACACTTCGTTCTCTCATTGCTGAATATTTGGCTTTATTCATACCTTCTGGAGCTTTGTCAATAAAGTCTTGTAAGACATTATCTAGAAATCTCATAACATCTTCGAGAATTTCTGGATTGTCTTTCCATTCATCATAATATTCTAAATTTAGTGATGATAAACAGCAAACCGCAGTGCGATCATTGCCGAGATGGTCAATACCAGTTGGTAAAGTAATTTCACTGCAAAGATTTGAGGTTTTTACCGTTAAATTTAATTTTTGTTGATGAGTCGGTCTGGCTCTATTGACGGCATCAATAAACAAAATATAAGGCTCACCAGTTTCGATTCTAGCAGTAAGAAGCTTAATCCATAATGTTCGAGCTTTAACAACTTCAAGAGTCTGTCCGCTATGTGGACTTTTTAATTCAAAATCACCATCTTTTTCTACTGCTTTCATAAATTCATCAGTAACAACTACACCATGGTGAAGATTTAAAGAGCGACGATTTGGGTCACCACCAGTAGGACGGCGTAAGTCGATAAATTCTTCAATCTCTGGGTGATTAATAGGCAAATAAACCGCAGCCGAACCACGACGCAAACTTCCTTGTGAAATTGCCAGAGTTTGTGAATCCATTACTTTGATAAAGGGAATGATGCCCGAGGTTTTGCCATTGCCACGAACGGTTTCGCCAATTGAACGCAAATTGCCCCAGAAGCTACCAATGCCTCCGCCTCTTGACGCTAGCAAAACATTCTCGTTCCATAAATCAACAATGCCACTTAAAGAATCAGATGACTCATTTAAAAAACATGAAATCGGCAAACCTCTTTCAGTTCCACCATTGCTTAATACTGGAGTAGCAGGCATGAACCATAAGTTAGAAATATAGTTGTAAATGCGATTGGCATGCTCTTGATCATCGGCATAATATGAAGCAACTCGAGCAAATAATTCCTGATAATTTTCATTTGGCATTAAATAGCGGTCTTTTAAAACTGCTTTACCAAAATTGCTAAGTCTTTCATCCTTTTTTAAATCAATATTGATTTTGAAATTAGATTTTACATTAAGTTTTGAGGTATCGTTATTAATCAAAATTGTGGTATGTTTGATTGCTTTATTTTTAGTCATGATATGTTATTATTTGATGTTTCTTAAAGTAGATTAAAGCGAAAGATGAAACTATATTTAGTATTATAGAGACAAAAATTACACTACATATAGGAATATTTTAAAATAATAAATTAAAAAAATCTAGATATTTTTTTAAAAAATTACAAAAAAATTAGTTGCCATTTAAATTTACAGATAACAAAAAATATTTTTTTAAAATAAATTGAAAATAGTCAATATTTTCAAGTGTTAATAAATATTAATTAATAAAATAACTAAAATAAACTCTAAAAAAATCTAGGTTATAAATCTTATAAAAATTTTATTGTTTATAAATGAGAAATTCAAAATAGATGCAGAATTTTATTGATGATTTTGGGTTTTTTTAAACGAAATTAGGAAAAATAAAAAAGACCCTTAAAAAAATTTAGTTTTATTATAACTAAAATTTTTAAGGGTCATTGCTTAAAAAAAGGAAATAAAATTATTCCTCGGTACCAACTCGAACTTTAAGCATAGAATCAGGATTGGAAACTTTTCCATTTGGTCCATCGCCAACTTTAATTTTGTCAACAAATTCCATGCCTTTAATTACACGACCAAAAACTGTATATTGATTGTCTAAAAATCTTGAATCTTTGGTAACAATAAAGAATTGACTATTGCCACTATTTGGGTCAGAGGCTCTGGCCATTGAGACTGCGCCACGAATATGAGGTTCATCAGAAAATTCAGCTTTTAAATCTGGTAATTTGCTTCCACCCATTCCAGTTCCAGTTGGGTCGCCAGTTTGAGCCATAAAACCTGGAATCACACGGTGAAAGAAAATGCCATCATAAAATTTTTGACGAGCCAATGTTTTGATACGGTTTACATGGTTTGGAGCAATATTTGGAAGAAGTTGAATCACAACCCTGCCTTGCTTTAGGTCAATATAAAGTATGTTTTCGGGGTCTTGATATTTTTGATTTTGGGCGTTTGCTTGAGAGTTTGAATTTGTCATAAGGCAAAAAATTAAATTAATAATTGCAAAAAATTGAAATAGTTTTTTAAAGGAGTTTTTCATGAGTAATTAATTAAAAAAATTAAAAAGATTAACAAATTTAGTAATTTTAAAAGATAGTTTTATTTATTCAATTATTTATTTTATAATCTAAAATTATCTCTAGTTTTTAAATTTTTATGATGTAAAATTATTTAATGCAACCTCGATATTAATTTAATTAAATCAAATATGTCACTAAATAAAGTAACCTTAATTGGAAATTTGGGTCAAGACCCCGAAGTGCGTTCAACACAAAATGG
>JALREU010000126.1 GCA_023256705.1 Rickettsiales bacterium | reverse complement strand
GTTGCAATATATGGTAAAGAAAATTTTTTAAAACCAATTTTAGAAATTTTACCGACCAGTTTTGGAGAAAAAGATCGAATTGGCGATACCCCTTTAATATCGGCCATTTCTAAGGCTAAGAATAAATTTGCACAAACTTTGTTAGAAAATATGAATAAATATGGAAATATTGGTATTCTTAATATTGATTATATTTCTAACAACGGCAATAATGCAATTCACTTAGCATGTATTGATAGTCATAAGAAAGATTCAAGCAAAGGTCTAGATGAGATTTCAAATGCTAAATTGGTTAAAAAATTAATCGATGTCGGTGCCGATCCAAATATTATTTCTGCCTTGGGGCTCAGTGCGCTTGATGTGGCAGTTTTACGAGGCTCTGAAGAAATGGTTGAAGCAATACTGAATTCATCTAAAATCCAAAGCTCTACAATATTGAATGCCATTGGCTATACTGAAAAAAATAATCAACAACAACAAGATTCATTAAAAACAATTCCCACTCCAAATCTTAAAGTTATTGACAAAACTCACAATGAATTACTTGCAAGTATTAAAGAACTACTTGAAAAAAAACTCAATGAAATAGATCCGGAATATGCGCTAAACAAGGCTATAAGAAATTCCATTCAAGAATCTTATATAAAAAAACCCAAAGGAACACAGCCACCTGAATTATGCGATGATTTTAAGGATCTTTTAATAAATCCTCAAGATAATAATTTTAATGTTTACGACAAAAATAAATCAATTATTGAATTTAAAAATATATCACCATTTTTTGGCGCTAATAAAGAAAATTTTAATTATAATAAACTTCTTGATAAGGATAGTCAATTTAATCCAAGTTTTTATAATAAAGAAAAAGAACAAGGAAGAATTATAGAAGCTCTTCAACAAGCCAAAGAAGTAACAATTAAGAGATACTCAAGTGAAAATCTTAGTCATGATTTTTTTGTTGCCGTTATGAAAGTAGCATCAATAAATTATGGAATTGGCAATATTACAGAAGAAAAATTTAAAGAAGATTTAAAAAAAGCATTAAGAGATGATGCTTTTTTCCAAAGTCATAAAAATGATAAAGAATTACACAATATTGCCAAGTTTTTTTCTAAAACCTTTCAAGATATATCAGAAAAAGATGGATATTTAACTGCTAGAAAAAAAACAGATGGTACAATTAACAAAACCCCCAGAAGGTTATTTAGAGTCTGCACTAAAGAAAATATTGACCAATTTGCCAAAGCTAAACAAAAAACTCAACCCCAAGCAAATGATTTATCTCAAGCAACTGCAGGACCTTTAAGTCCCCCCCCGAAACAACAAAAACCATAATATGTTAAAATCATAAAAATTATAATGATGATATTTAGGTTGTATATTTTAAGAAGTTTTTCTAAATGTTATAAAATTAGTTTTGCGTTTAGTGAATGAATTTTGAATCTAATAAAATTTATTAAATGGCCTCAATCATGATTTTGTGATTTTGATTTCTATCTTTGTAATTCTTTTGGATAATTATTTTTTCTTTCATCTTCAATTCGTGCACGAAGTAAAAGTCTAGTCGCTGGTTTCATAGCCAGCTGACCATCGGCGGTTTTGCGACGATGCAAATTTTTAGTATTATCGATTAGAAGTAAGTCACCATTTTGAAGAGATAAGCTTAAGGATGGTTCAATATTTTCAAGGCATTTATTAAGTTCAGAAATGGCCTCTAAAGATTGATTAAAATCTTTTTTATCAACGCTTGTTGGAATAAATCGACCATATTTGGCATAACGAATCATATCGTTATCTAAATCTAAAATTTTAACTCTTGGTAAAATATACTCCTCGCCACCCAAATCAATTTTAAAATCATATTGCAAAGCTTTCAGTAAATGTTCTTTGTCATTTGATTTAAAATAATCAACTATTTGTTTAGAACTTATTATCTCAGTAATTGCCGATTTATTGCCATTAACACAAAACAATGCTACCTGCCCTTCGGGATCATGGGCCCAACCATCATTATGCCAAAGCAATTCCTTGCTTGAGGCAAAGGAATCATTTCTATCAACATCATCTATGGTTGGATAAATTGCGTCAAAAATTTTATATTTATCGCTAAAATTAACGAATCTATTAATCATTAAGCCCGCAACCAATTCGGCAATTTTCGTTTGCTGGCAATTGTAAATTTTTTTAAAATCATATTTTAATTTTGGAACCATGCTTTCAGGAAGTTCAGGAACTTTTAAACCTGAAATCAAAATGACTGATGAATTGCTTGCTTGGTTAATTTGTTCTTTAAATTCAGGATATTTATTTAATAATCCCTCAAAAAATTCTTGGTGGGATTCTATATGTAGTGATGAAGTTGGTTTAAATTTTTTGATTAATGATATTGAGCTCAATTGGTTGTTAATTTTATCGACAATTATATTAACCAATTCTTTACTGAATTGGGGAGGGGTGTCGATTCTTCGAACATATGGCGAACTATTTGGTGGGCAAGAGGAAATATTTCTTGCCAAGTGACTAAATCGAGAATAATTTATTTTTCTTAACTGCTTAAAAAACATTTATTTATTTTTTAATATCTATCTTAACTGATTTTGGCAATTAATTTCTATAACGATCTTTTTATGCCATGATATTTTATGTGAGAATTTTATTTAATTTTATTAATAATTTTTAAAAAATCCAAAAATAATTATCAAAAATTTTAACATTTTTTGAGTTAATTTTTTATTGATTATAATTTAAAAATAAAACCTATACAATCGCATTTTTTTTAAAATTCTATCAAAATTTTTTTCTTACAGAGCTTATTGACTTTTTATATCACTCCACCCTTTGTTATCTTGCCATGAATTTTCTTTTTTATACTCGTTTATAATTTTAGGTAAATGCTCTTTTTTGAACCTAAAGGATTTAATGTATCAATCTTATCGAACTTAATTGAATCAAGCAATTCATCAATACTAAAAGGTAATAGGCGACAAGCCTTGAAATAAATAAGGTGAAGAAAATTTTTAACAATTATGTCAGAAAGTGAACAATCAAGATTATCATTGTCTTTAATTTTTAGAATTGTTTTTAATTCTCGATCGAGTAATTTTGTAATGTTCTTTTCTAAATAGCTTAATGCGTTAACAAGATTTTCCAAATTTTTAAGTTGAATAACAAAATTTTTAAATTTTTTTTCTCTCCAAAAATAATTTATACGTTCTATTTCAAAATCTAAGCATTAATCTTTTTCTTCAATAAGATTATTAATAAAATTATAAAAAGTTGGTTCGCAACAAATTATATCAAATAAAAATATTTTTAAAATTTTTTTAGTATTTCCAATCATTTTAACCAAAGCCTTGCCTAAAGGAAGAGCAAAATTTTCTTTTTTATTTTCAGTTACAACATATCTCGGGTCGCAAACATAATGCCTCTTTTTTGAATAGTTATTTTTTTGGTGACCACCTTTTTAAATATTCATAACCATCAAACATTTAAAAGCCCAGTGATTTTTTGACGAAGCGCTGAAGAATTTTTAGTTAAAATAAATT
>JALREU010000125.1 GCA_023256705.1 Rickettsiales bacterium | reverse complement strand
AAAAAAAGCAAATATAAGTTAATATTTATTTTTACTTTCTAAAACAAGTCTCTTAATTTAATTTTTTTAAAAATTACTCCATCTATTGTTATAATTCTCTATGAGAATTATTAGTATTCAAAACTGGATAAACCCTGCAAAGTAAAGGTGTTATGCTAGGATTTGAAAATGTTTTTGGAAACTCGTCTTGTAAATTCGCAGCCTCCTTATAGATTGGAGAAAAATTTGCCTTAAACGATAGTTTTCCTTTGTCATCAATTTTAACTTCTCTAATATTGCCAAAATAAAAACCCGTCTGTGTATATGATTCTTGATCGACAATGTGCCTCCCAATATCATCAAAAGATTTTTTATATTGAAGATATATTGGCGAATCTTTTCCGCTACATTTCTCAATTAATTCAAGTTTTTTTGTCATTAATTCACTATATTCAGATGATTCAAAAAATTTTTTTGCCTCAATTTTAATATCATCCTTTTCAATACCAAATAATTTAGAAAATTCCTTATATGGTATTATTGGTAATGACATTGAATCTACATCTATAACTGTTATCTGATTATTTAATATAACTATATTATTTGGATTATAAATAAGGTCAGTGATCCCAACTCCAAGCATCGAAGCCTTTCTTTAAAAAACTTTGCCAGTTTTCTTCAACATAACCATATCTTTGATATTTACCTAAAATCTCAACATTTTGCTCTTCTCGCATTTGACCAACAATATCTGTTAAATATTCATCTGGATTCGAGCCATCAGGCTTAATTTTGACAACTATTTTTTCTAACTCTGGAACATTTTCACTTACTAAGCCAAATTTTCTTAAAATATCATCATGAACCCATGCCACCTCTCCTCCCGTTGCCTTTGTTACTTTACCATTACATATTTTTGAATCCCTAATTTCGTTTCCAGAAAAAATGCAATCGTTAGACCTTAAAATTTCATTAGCGGGAGATGTGTGTTTTTTATCGGCAACTATCAAACCCGCTAAAGATGTTGATGCTAAAAGCAAATAATATATGTTTTTGGCAAGATATGGCATAATTTTAACTTATATTTATCAATTTTTTATTTAATTTTTATAATAAAATAAATATCTCTTTAATTTTGTGGTGATGAAATTTGTTCAGAATTATCATCGGTTGTTTCTTCGCCAGTTTCCGCTTCATCGACATCTTTATTGCCGGTATGAGCTATTCTAGCCACAGAAACCACAGTTTCGTCTTTAGTTTTAATTAAGGTTACCCCTTGGGTATTGCGACCACTAATACGAACGGTACCTATTTCGGTGCGAATTAAAGTGCCCTTGTCGGTGATAATCATCACTTGATCCTTGCTTTCAACTGGGAAACTTGCCACAACCAATCCATTTCGTTTTGAGGTAATGATATTGGTTATACCAGATCCACCTCGATTTGTAATACGATATTCGTAAGCCGAAGAGCGTTTTCCAAAACCATTTGCGGTGATGGTTAAAATAAATTCTTCATCAATTGCCATAGCTTCAATTTTACTTTGATCAAGCTGTGCACCAGTGATTTTTGGAATTTCAAGAGGTTGAATTAATAAATCATCACTTGGATTTTCCAGAAGTTTTTTATTGTGAATCAATGCATCTCTAAGAGCAAGACGCTGATCAAGATCAATTTTTAAATATTTTTCTTTAATTTCAGAATCTTCTTTGGCATGTTTAATGATTGACAAAGCAATAACTTTATTGCCTGCATCCAATTTAATTCCTCGCACACCTGTTGAATTACGGCTTTGGAATACGCGAAGCTTTTCAACTGGGAAGCGAATGCATTTGCCATCTTTGGTTGAAAGTAAAATATCATCTTTTTCAGAGCATAGAGCCACTCCAACAAGGGCTTCATCGCCCTCGAGTTTCATGGCAATTTTGCCACTTGAACGAATATCAACGAACTGATCCATTGAATTACGACGGATATCGCCATTTGAAGTAGCAAAAACAATGCTTAAATCTTTCCAGCTTTCTTCATTTTCAGGCAATGCTAAAATGGTGCTGATTTTTTCATCACCTTCAAGTGGAAGTAGATTTACTAAAGCACGACCACGAGCTTGCGGTGTTCCAAGTGGAAGCTTGTAAGTCTTAAGCTTATAACACTTACCTTTGCTTGAGAAAAACAAAATTGGGGTGTGAGTATTGGTAGCAAAAATATCGGTAGCGATATCTTCTTCACGGACATCCATAGCACTTCGACCCTTGCCACCTCTGCGTTGAGTTCGATAAGAAGACAAGGCAACCCTTTTAATATAGCCATTCATAGTGGCAACTACCACCATTTCTTCTTTTGGAATTAAATCCTCAATATCCACTTCAAATTCAGAATCTTCAATGGTTGATTTACGAGGTGTTGCAAATTCATCTTTAATGGCGATTAATTCTTTTTTAACCAATGCCATCATTTTTAATTTATCCGACAATAATTCAAGATAGCCAGAAATTTCATTTGCCAAAGCCTTAAGCTCATCGGTGATTTTTTCCATTTCTAGACCAGTTAATCTTGCAAGCCTCATTTCAAGTATTGCTCTAGCCTGAGCTTCGGTGAAATAAAATTTACCATCTTTGATAACATTACCCTTATCTTGAACCAATTTAATCATGGCTTCAACTATGCCTGCAGGCCAACTGCGAGCAAGAAGTTTTTCACGGGCTTCGTTAACATCTTTTGATTTTTTGATTAAATCGACAATCTCATCAATATTGGCAACGGCGACAGCCAAGCCAATTAAAATATGGGATTTATCTCTTGCCTTATTTAATAAAAAATTGGTTCTTCTAGTGGTAACATTAAAACGGAAATCGACGAAAACCCTAATTACCTCAAGCAAATTCATTAATTTTGGCTGTCCGTAATTTAAGGCAAGCATATTAACGCTAAAATTACATTGTAATTCGGTGAAGCTGTAAAGCTGATTAATAATTACCTCTTCCATCGCATCTTTACGCAATTCAATCACAACCCTAATGCCATCGCGGTCAGATTCGTCTCGCAAATCAGTAATGCCTTCAATCTTTTTTTCTTTTACCAATTCGGCAATTTTTTCAACTAATTTTGCCTTATTAACTTGATAAGGAATTTCGGTAATAACAATTGAATTTTTGCCCCCTGATTTTTTTTCGATATTATGGCGTCCCCTCATTACAACCGAACCTCTACCCGTGCGAGATGCCGAATCGTGACCCGAACGTCCTAAAATTATACCGCCAGTAGGAAAATCGGGTCCAGGAATGATTTTGATAAGCTCATCAACCGTGACTTCGTTATTATCGATAAATGCCAAACAGCCATCGATCATTTCGCCTAAATTATGTGGCGGAATATTTGTTGCCATTCCAACCGCAATTCCACCCGAACCATTAACCAATAAATTTGGAAAGCGAGCTGGCAAAACCTTTGGCTCTTTTTCGTTGCCATCATAATTTGGCACAAAATCAACAGTGTCTTTATCAAGATCATCAAGCATTGTGTGCGAAATCTTTTCAAGCCTAGACTCAGTATAACGCATGGCCGCAGGAGGATCATCATCAATCG
>JALREU010000124.1 GCA_023256705.1 Rickettsiales bacterium | reverse complement strand
AATTGATATCGCTCCAACCTTAATTGGCTTACTTAATATTGATTATAAGTCAAAATTTTTTGGCTCCGACCTACTTCACGATAATAAAAAATATAACCAAAGAGCATTTGTTAGCACCTATTCAGATTTGGGTTATTTTACTGAAAATGAATTATATTTATTAAAGCTAAAAAAGATTCAGAAATTTTTTGATGTTGCAATAAATAAATATGGCAATCGAGGTTCAGAAGAAAAAATAACTGACAAATTTGAAAGCAAATATCTTCAGATCGCCATAAGCTATTATCAAATTGCTTGCGAATATTTTAAAACTGGAATGCTCAAAGATTTTTCCTTAAGTAATTCTAGGGCAAAATAAATCTTGCAATGGACTAAAAAATCAATAAAATTTGCCAACTATTAATTTACTAATTTTAAGATTGCCAAAAATGTCAAATAATCATTTTAAAACTGAAAAAATCACCTTGGGTTCATTACCATCATCTGAAAAATTTCATGCCCAAAGTTCACAATTTAAAGATGTAAAAGTTGCCATGAGGCAAATTAATTTAAGCCCAAATTCTGATACCAAAAATTTTTTAGTATATGACACTTCTGGCATCTATACCGACCAAAATCAAATTAATAATATCAATCTTAATCATGGTCTGCCAAAGCTCAGAAAATCTTGGATTTTAGAAAGAGGAGATGTCGAGAGCTATCAAGGCAGACATGTTCGCCCTGAGGATAATGGTCAAATCAAAGATAATCAAAAAAAAGTTCCAGAATTTGATTTAAAAAATCATCAACCACTTAAAGCCAAAAAAGGCAAAATTCCTACACAAATGGCTTATGCCAAAGCCGGAATTATAACTAAAGAAATGGAATATATTGCGATTCGTGAAAACATCGCCAGAGAAGAACAACATTTCATCAAAAAAAACCCAGCAAAGAAATTTTTAGGCGAAAAATTTACTGCAAAATTTCCTGATTTTATCACTGCAGAATTTGTAAGAAGCGAAGTTGCAAAAGGACGTGCCATCATTCCATCAAACATTAATCACCCAGAAAGCGAACCGATGATTATTGGTCGTAATTTTTTAACAAAAATTAATGCAAATATTGGCAATTCAGCAATTTTTTCATCGGTGGAAGAAGAGGTAGAAAAAATGATTTGGGCCACCAGATTCGGCGCCGACACCCTTATGGATTTATCGACCGGCAACAATATTCACAATATTCGCGAATGGATTATTCGCAACTGCCCTGTCCCAGTTGGAACCGTGCCAATATATCAAGCTTTGGAAAAAGTTGGGGGAATTGCCGAAGAACTAACTTGGGAAATTTATCGCGACACTTTAATTGAACAATGCGAACAAGGTGTCGATTACTTCACCATTCATGCAGGCGTTCGCTTGCCTTTTATTCCACTCACCGCCAATCGCACTACTGGAATTGTCTCAAGGGGTGGTTCAATCCATGCTAAATGGTGCTTAGCTCATCATAAAGAAAATTTCTTATATACTAATTTTGAAGAAATATGCGAAATTTTAAAACAATATGATGTTAGTTTTTCTCTTGGCGATGGTCTTCGCCCCGGCTCAATTAACGATGCCAATGACGAAGCTCAGTTTTCTGAACTCAAAACCCTAGGCGAATTAACTAAAATCGCTTGGAGCCACGATTGTCAGGTAATGATCGAGGGTCCAGGACATGTTCCGATGCATTTAATCAAAGAAAATATGGAGCTTCAACTAAAACTTTGTCACGAAGCGCCATTCTATACGCTAGGACCCTTAACTACTGATATTGCTCCTGCCTATGATCATATTACTTCAGCCATTGGTGCTGCAATGATTGGGTG
Source organism: Rickettsiales bacterium (assembly GCA_023256705.1). Taxonomy (GTDB): domain Bacteria; phylum Pseudomonadota; class Alphaproteobacteria; order Rickettsiales; family UBA1997; genus CAILUF01. Next base: position 1,844 of record JALREU010000124.1, on the reverse strand, counting down.
GTTTGGAACTGCAATGTTATGCTATGTAACTCCAAAAGAACATTTAGGTCTACCGAATAAAGATGATGTTCGGGCGGGTGTTATCGCCTACAAAATTTCTGCTCATGCCTCAGATTTAGCCAAAGGCAAATTAGTGGCCAAAGAGCGCGACGATGAATTGTCAAAAGCCCGATTTGAATTTCGCTGGGAAGACCAGTTTAATTTAAGTCTCGACCCCGAAATGGCAAAATCTTATCACGACGCCACTCTTCCGGCTCAAGGCGCTAAATTAGCGCATTTCTGCTCAATGTGCGGTCCAAAATTTTGCTCAATGAAAATCTCACAAGATGTTCGGGAATTTGCTAAAAATCAAAATTCTCCAAGCAATATAGAGGCTGAAAATGGCATGAAAGAAATGAGTGAAAAATTCAAAGAAATGGGTGGACAAGTTTATTTAAAACAATTGTCGTAAATTAAAATTAATGAAAGATCCAATTGCAATAAATTGCTTCTATATATTAGTTGCCGACCCAAGAAATAATCATAATCCGAAGGCGAAAAAATTAAAACAATTCACTCGGGCAGGTCTTGAGCTTTTAACAGAATATTATAATGAAAAATATTTCGATAGGCAAAAAACTCTATTGCTAATTGCCAATTACAATGAAGTCGATATCGAAGGAAATGAAATTTGTTTTCAAACAGTAAAGCGTCTTTAAATTTAGAAACCCCCCAAAAGATATTATTTTCCATCGCAAATGAAGATGGCGAAAATGATCTATTACACTCCGCTCCATTGCTAATAACTCATGATAAATTAATTTTATTGACTAGCGAAAGAGACAAAATGGCAAAAAAAATTTATAAAAAAATTGCCCATGAATTAAATCTTGAATTTATTGAACCTTTACCAAGTGAAAAACTATCATTTCAAGCTGATCAAACCTCTTGCCACATGATTGCAAGCTCAATCTTAAAAGATTTAAACCATCTAGACATAAAATTAATTTCCACTCTTGAAAATAATTATAAAATTAATCCGGCCCTAGCAAAGCTATTAAAATATTCGCAGTCAACTCAATATAATTATCATATTTTAAGTAAAGACTCGACGACTCCAATAAAAAATAATGGCACAAAACTTGAGGATTATGTTTTAAATGGAAAATCTCATGAATTTGGCTCAAGAATTCAAAAAAAACATATAAGTTTTCTTCAAAAAACTTGCAATTTAGATCCTAATCAAGATATTAAAATAAGTGCTGTAAAATTGATTCAAGCCAAAAAAAAATTTAGAATTAATTTAGTAAAAATATAAATAAAATGAAAAACTCAAAAAAATCGCTTCTAAGCAAATCTCCAATAGCAAAACTCGGAGCAATAAGCATTAAAGGAAGCATAATGAGAGCAATAATTTATACTTGCGGTCATATTTTAATTGCCATGACTTGTAATAAATTGATCACCGATACTTCCCTAGAGTTGGCGACACTCGATGCCATTATTGAGCCAATTATAAACGGCTTTTGGTTTTTCTTTTTAGACAGAATTTGGTCAAAAAATAAATAAATTATTTTACATTTTAAAAATTTTTACGAAAAAAATAAAATATGAGTACTCTTTTCGGTTTTTTTTCTGCCATAATTAGTTTTTTTAACCCAAATGGCAACCAAGATCAGGATAATAATAACGATTCTAATCCAAATTCAAAAGAACAATATAATTATTCCCCATTAGAGCTTGATAATAACAAAAAAGAAACTTTATTTATGGAATTTAATGAGTTTCTTGTTAAGGCATCCTCGCCAAATTCATCAGATAAAAAACTTCAATCTGAAATTAATGGAGACAAAACTAAATGCATT
>JALREU010000123.1 GCA_023256705.1 Rickettsiales bacterium | reverse complement strand
GATTTACCTAAACCAACCCCAGAACGCTCAGCACCCCCAGTTCGTGGAATAAGTCAAACTCCAACTAGGCCTAAACATATGGAACCTGAACAAACTCCTGCCCCCACTCTTCTTCCTCGTGTACTTCAAACTAGACCAGTGCGTAGACATGAAGAAGTTAAAAGTCAAACTACTGGTGGGGATAATCCTGGGGAAATGAATCAAGGTCCAAGCTCCGATCAAACCTCCTCAAGCTCGGAACGGGAGGTTGCTTCAAGTAGCCTTGTTTTTGAGGATGATCCTGGTAAGCTTCTAGTCCGCTCAGAAAAATCTGGCGTACTACCTCCAGCCCCTAGTCCATGGGAGGTTACAAGTGACCTTGTTTTCGATGATCCTGAAAAACTTCTTATAGACCACTTACCAGATCAACTTCCAGCCCCTAGTCCTTCGGGTCGCTTTAATGAGGACGGGTCAAAACAAATACATTGCATCTCATTAATTGATATTGTAAAAAAAGCTTATAAAAAAATAAGAAAATTTGGTATTAATTTGAAGGAATCGCTTATTAACCGAATAAAAAGGAGCTCTCGATAAATTGGTAGTTATAATTTTGAGTATTTACCAAATGCTTTTGTTGTAATTTTATTTTGCCACAATTAAAAAAAATTATCAATTTAAAAGTTATAAATTTTTGTTGTTAATGCGATCAACGCCTTTGGTGAAGTCATCTCCTAGATTATGATTAATGTCGCGATTTTTTTCAAAACCTATATGAAATAATGCGTCACCTTTATTAACCAATGGTAATACACAACAGCCAATAATCATTCCTGGTTGGGTGGAGCGAATGATGATTTTATTGTCGCCAAACGGGTTAGAAATTTCGGCAAGAATTTGTCCTTTTTTTACAATATCACCAAGCTTCGCTTTTATTAAGCATATTCCACTTTGTGATGCTCTAATCCAAGATGAAGAGCGGGCAATAAAAATTTGCGAAGATGAAATTTTGTGATTTCTTTTAATCATGCCAATTTCGGCAACAACATTCATAATCCCATCAATGCCAATTTGAACAGCATACTCGTCAAATCTTAATGCTTCACCAGCTTCATATAAAATTAAGGGGATTTTGGCTTGAGAGGTAGCTTCACGCAACGAGCCATCACGCAAATTAGAGTTAACAATTGCAGGAGCATTAAAAGCTTGGGCTAATCGCATATTTTCTTGATTTGAAATATCGGTACGAATTTGCGGAAGATTTGTTCTGTTATAAGCTCCAGTATGAATATCAATTCCATAGTCGGACTTAAGGACAATTTCTTGCATAAACTTATAAGCAAGTTGTGAAGCTAAAGAGCCATTTTTTAATCCTGGAAAACAGCGATTGAGATCACGACGATCTGGTAAATATCTTGAACGATCGTTAAAGCCAAAAACATTGACAACGGGAATGGCGATTAATGTTCCGCATAATTGTTTTTCATCGATAATTCTTAGGAGTCTACGAACAATTTCAATGCCGATAATTTCATCGCCATGGATGGTTGAACATACAAAAATAGTTGGACCATCTTTTGCGCCATTTAACACCTCAATTGGCAAATTGACAGGGGTAAAATCAAAAATACTTCCCATGTCAATGTTAATACGAGTTCTGGTTGCAGGTTTAATGCTATGTCCTGCTATTAGAAAATTTTTGCTGTTTTTTTTGGCAGATTGTTGAGAGATTTTTTTCATAAATTATTTTTTGGGCTGACAAAAGGCGTAAGATAAAATTTTATAACATAGTTTTGCGCTCAGAAAATCGCAGGAATGCAGGTATTTTACCGGAGCAAGTTCAACGACATCTGCGCCAACAAACTTGCAAATTTTACTGGCTTGGCGAATTATTTCCAAAGCATCATCCCATTGCATGCCTCCAGGTTCTGGTGTTCCTGTAGCTTGCATTATTCCTGAATCAAAGCCATCAATGTCAAAAGTAACAAATACCTCTCTTCCTTTTAAAGGGGCAACAATTTTTTCAGGATCCCAATTTTTTTTATCTTTAGCAAAATGAATTTTGATTCTTTTAGAATTTGCCTCAAGATAAGGAATTTCTGAAGCGGAGATATTACGAATTCCACAAGAAATTAAAGTTGAAATTGGATTATCCATAACACGACGAAGTGCTGAGGCATGGGAGAAATGTTCACCATCATAGCCATCGCGAAGATCAGCATGAGCATCAAAATGTAAGATTGCCAGATTGGGATATTTTTTTACAAAGGGACGAATTGACCCAGCGGTTATTGAATGCTCTCCACCTAAGATTAAAGGGAATTTTCCAGCCTGTAAAATTTTGGCAGTAATTTTTTCTAATTGTTCAAGACTTTTGGCAACTGAAGAGGGGTTAATTTTTGGTGCTTTCATTGTTAAAATTCCGTACTGCAAAAAAGGTTCGCACCAGAATTCTTCATCGAACAATTCTAATTGAGGTGAAGCTTTGATAATAGCTCTTGGACCGTTTTTGGTTCCGCCACCATAGCTAACTGATTTTTCCAAGCCAAAAGGAACAACGACAACTTTGGCATCATCAAGATTTTTTAAATAACCATTTTTGATATATTCTGCTGGAACTCCTAAAAAGCCATCTTCAAGGCTTTCGAAGGTGAAATCTTTAAGATATTGATTTTTAATATTAATTGCTGACTTTAAAGGTTTTTTCATAAATTAATTATTATATGTTAATGTTTAGCTATAGTATTTTATAGTAAGTAAATTTTATTTATTTTCAATTTTTATGATATTTACATGCCCCATTTTTCTTCCTTCAATTGCTTGGTCTTTGCCATAGATATGAATTTTAGCAAAAGGATCTTGTTGATATTGTTCTAAAGCAAAAATTTCATCGCCTAGAAGATTTTGCATGTATCCTTTGGCAAAATAATTAGTTGCACCAAACGGGCAATTGGTGATGCTGCGAATAACTTGTTCGAATTGGGAGGTAAGGCAAGCATCCATGGAAAAATGCCCAGAATTATGAGGACGAGGAGCCATTTCATTGACCAATAATTGCTCATCAACAACAAAAAATTCTACCGCTAAAATGCCAATTAAATTAAAAGATCTTGCAATATCTGCAGCAATTTTTTTGGAGCGATCTAAAACTTTGGCCGATATATTTGCTGGATAGTTACTGCGGTATAAAATGCCGTTTTTATGAATGTTGGTAACCGGATCATAACAGGCGATTTCGCCATTTTTATTGCGTGCTACAATTACAGAAATTTCCTGATCGAATTTACAAAATTGCTCTAATATCAAAGGAATTTTTTGCTGATTATTTTGAAATTTTTCATAAATTTCTAGTAATTTTGAATCGCTGATTTTATCAGTTAATGGTTCTTGACCTTTGCCATCATAGCCCATTAACGCTGTTTTTAAAATTGCTTTTTTAAAATCTTTTAAACCTTTTTGCAAATCTTCAAAATTTTTTATAGCAAGATATGGAGTGGTTTTAACGGCTATTGAATTAAGAAAATTTTTTTCCAATAAACGATGTTGGGTAATTTTTAATACCTCAACACTTGGCGAAAATTCAACTTTGTGAGCAATAAATTCAGCACATTGCAATGGAATATTTTCAAATTCAATAGTGGCAATGTCAATGGCATTGCAAAATTTTTCTAAAATTTTTTCATCCAAATAATCACCTACAAAAGATTGTTCAACAACCTGACAGGCAGGGCTGTGAGCCTGATCGCTT